>NZCC01000022.1 GCA_002688175.1 Chromatiales bacterium | reverse complement strand
TGATCGGTATTTTGTGTCCGTATACCCTTCCAAAACGCCGCAGGAGCGGCTTTAAGGTTTTGGAAGGGTATACGGACACAAAATACCTTGGACATATCGGGGTATGACGCTGGAAAGTATTGATCCTGGCGGCCCGGCTGGGTGGTACAGGGATTTAGCATCCGTCATCGTTCCACTACGGTGTCGAGGTATTTTTCCGTCAGGTATTCTTCCGAAACCTTAAAGCCGCGCCCCGCGGCGTTTCGGAAGGATACCTGACGGAAAAATACCGCCCAGGGAAAGCCCCAACCAAACATCAAGGAGCCTCACAACTAATACCCACAATTTCCAATGAAACTTGCCAGATAAATCCGGGGTAGAGTGGTGGGCCGTGTAGGACTCGAACCTACGACCAAGTGGTTAAGAGCCACCTGCTCTACCAACTGAGCTAACGGCCCATTAAACCGCCACCGACACGATCAGCCGGCGATGCTCGCGACATTCCAGCAAGGAATGGGGTGGATGATGGGACTCGAACCCACGACGACCGGAATCACAATCCGGGGCTCTACCAACTGAGCTACACCCACCGTTGTCAGGACAATTATTTTATATCGCAATCCAGCGATATGGCGCGCCCGGCAGGACTCGAACCTGCAACCCTCGGCTTAGCTTACCACTACAGTTTTCACTGCCCGCCCGCGGGGCGCGGTTTGTGGTCTGGACTATCTCTTCACCATCTCAGGTGCCACACGTATAGTCTCTACGGAGCCCTACGACAGTCAGCTGCAAACGTTGTGTTCTCCAGCTGTCCGTTCTTGGGTGCCTCTACCCTCAAGGCTGCATTTGAACCAAGAGCGCCGGGATCCAGATAGTAGCACTCGTCTGGATCCGCCTAAATAAACCGTCCTTAGATGCCACCAGATCAAATGGCGAGTGCTCCGTCATGGGCACCAGAACGGTAAATCTCTGTTCAAACAAATCAACCTGAGCCTTCAAGACTCCCAGGTCACCTTATTGCTTCGTATGGCGGCTTGCCGTTCGGCAATTTTAAACCATCATACGGGTAAGCCATAGGTTTCCACGGGATTGCCATCAGCATTACCTGTTAAGGTTTCCCCGTTACAGTGCGGTCCACTTTGCCAGTTGTGTTTCCCGACAAAGGCTCCTTTTACTCAAAGGCCGATGCTCTATCCGGTTGAGCTACGGGCGCGATAAATATCACCTATAAATCAACTGGTCGGGGCAGAGGGATTCGAACCCCCGACCCTCTGCTCCCAAAGCAGATGCGCTACCAGACTGCGCCATGCCCCGATACCAACCAACCGAACAGCGGCACAAAACAGTGCCACAAGCCCGGCGGGCTGCAGGATGATACGGGTGGGGTTACGGCCCGTCAATGAGCTGGTACCGCGTTGTGATGCAAGCCGTATCCAGATGCGGCATTTTCCCGGCAATTCCACCTCGCAAAGCTGTCGCCGGCCCGGCCCCTCTGGTATGTTTCCCGCCTGATTACTAGCATGGCGCTGATGAAACGATGGCCGCTCAGATTATCGATGGAAAAAGAATAGCGGGTGAGATCCGGCTTGAGATCCGCCAGCAGGTCGATGCCCGGGTGGCCGACGGTCACCCGCACCCGGGCCTGGCGGTTATTCTTGTCGGTGACGACCCGGCCTCGCAGATTTACGTTCGCAACAAACGACTCGCCTGTGAAGAAGCCGGAATCGAGTCCCGCGACTACGATCTGCCGGCCGAAACGACGCAGTCCCGGATCATTGGACTGATCGACGAGCTGAATGAAGACCCGTCAATTCATGGCATTCTCGTTCAGTTCCCATTACCTGAGCATATAAATGAGACCGCGATCGTCGAGCGGATCGCACCGTTCAAAGATGTCGATGGCTTTCATCCCTATACGGTTGGCCGCCTGGCACAGCGTATTCCTATCCTGCGTCCCTGTACGCCGCACGGCATAATGACCCTGCTCGAACGTATCGGTGTTGTCCCCAAGGGCATGCACGCTGTTGTTGTCGGCGCCTCAAACCACGTCGGCCGACCACTCGCCCTCGAATTCCTGCTGGCCGGCACGACGACGACCGTCTGCCACCGGTTTACCCGCGATCTAGAGGCTCATGTCGGGCAAGCGGATATCCTGGCCGTGGCTATTGGCAAACCCGAACTTATTCCGGGGGAATGGGTCAAGCGCGGTGCAATTGTTCTCGACGTTGGTATCACGCGGCTCGAGAGTGGAAAATTGTGCGGAGATATCGGTTTCGCTGCGGCGGCGAAACGAGCAGCCTGGATCACACCGGTACCGGGCGGTGTCGGCCCGATGACCATTGCCATGCTGCTGACGAACACCCTGATGGCAGCAATCTCTGGTCCCGCATTGATGGAGGCCAGGACCCCGACTGACAAAAACTATTAATTACATTAAATTAACACTATATCTAATTGTTTTAATGGAGTTTAATATAATGAGAACCTTCTTTATCAGTATCCTGACTGGAGCCCTGCTGATTTTCTCAGGCAGCGCCTCTACTGCCGAGTTCCCACAAGTCAGGGTAGAAACAACAGCTGGTGCCTTCGTCGTGCAGCTGGATGATGAGCGGGCCCCGTTGTCGGTTGCCAATTTTTTGCAATACGTTGAGTCCGGGTACTATGTCGATACGATCTTCCACCGTGTTGTGAGCGGATTCGTTATTCAGGGGGGTGGCTTTTCTGCCGATCTTGTGTCCAGAGAAGCACGCCCGTCGATTCCGAACGAATCCGGTAACGGTCTGACCAATCGCCGCATGACCATTGCGATGGCCCGAACGGCCAACCCCCACTCGGCTGATGCGCAGTTTTACATCAACCTTGCCGATAATACCGGGCTGGACCCGAAGGCCACCCGCTGGGGCTATGCCGTTTTCGGCGAAGTTGTCTCGGGTCAGGAAATTATCGACGATATTGGCCACCGGGCAACGAGTCCAAAGGGTAGCTTTCAGAACCTGCCGGCTGCACCGGTGATTATCGAGCGGGTTACGATCGAAAAATAGAGCACGGACCGATGGCAACGCTGTTCATCTCCGACCTGCATTTACACCCGTCCCGCCCGGCTGTGACGGACTGCTTCATACGATTCCTTGAGGAGTCGGCCTCGACGGCCAGCACACTCTATATTTTGGGCGACCTGTTTGAGGTCTGGATTGGTGATGATAATCCGGACCCACACCATCGCCGGGTTATCTCGGCCCTGCGCCGGTTTACGGATGCCGGACCCGAGTGCTTTTTTGCTCGCGGTAACCGCGATGTCATTATCGGACGCCGCTTCCGCACTGAAACCGGTGTCCAGTTGCTCGAGGAATCGACTGTCATCGAACTGTACGATACCCGGGCGCTGATCTCGCACGGTGATGAATTGTGCACGGATGATCACGCCTACCAGCGTTTCCGTCTCAGGGCACGCAACCCGACGTGGCGCGCCCTGTTCCTGGCCATGCCCCTGCAGGCCCGAAACTATCTGGCACAACACCTGCGCAATCGCAGCAAAGCGGACACCGCGCTTAAACCAGAAGACATCATTGATGCCAGCCCGGAAGCGATTACAGATGCATTTGTCGAGCACCGGGTCTCGATGATGATCCACGGCCACACACATCGCCCGGGTATCCAGAACCTGGAAGTGTTCCGCAAGCCGCGAACACGCATCATCCTTGGTGACTGGTACGAACAGGGAAGCGTGCTACGCTGGGACGAATCGGGTTACCGGCTGGTAACTCTGCCCATTAGCACCGATGACAACACACCTTAGGCACGGCTTCAGCCGCGCTCATCACCACCTAAATTGCAGCTGAAGAATTTATGTCGCCGGCCGGCGACCAGCTTAGAATGTCCCGTGTCGACGCAAACCGGTCTTCGGGTTGCTTGGCAAGCATCCGGTCAATCAACGGCTGGTATTTGAACAGATCGTCCGGTAGCCGGGGGATTGGCGCCTGCCGGTGTTGAATAATGACAGACATTGCGGTTTCACCTTCGAACGGCTTGAGACCCGTCAACATCTCGAAAAAAATAATGCCGAGGCTGTATATGTCGCCACGTTCATCGACCTTAACAGCATGTCCTTGCTCGGGACTCATGTAATACGGGGTGCCAAAAATCTCACCGGTACCCGTAATCTCAGCCATCAGCTGAGCCTGTTTGGCAAGACCAAAATCAATCAGTACGAGTGAATCGTCTTCACGAAACATGATGTTCGTCGGCTTCAGATCACGGTGCATGATTCCGGCTTCGTGCAATTCGGCAAGTGCAGAGGCTATCTGACGCATCAGCTCATAGGCGCGCAGCGGTTCGATACCCTGCTTAATACGCAACTTCAGGCTGCCTTTACTGCAAAACTCCATCGCGATAAATGCATGATCATCAGCAACGCCAAGATCAAAAATACGCACGATATTGGGGTGATCGATCTTGGCGATCAGTTCATATTCCTGCAAAAACCGGTCAAATGCCGCCTCACCGCCAAAGTCCGGCACCTGGCGTAATATTTTTAATACGATCTCGTTCCCACTGGCAACTTCATTCACCATGTATACGGAAGAAACTTCATTGATCGCAAGCCGTCGCTTAAACTCATAGCCTTTAAGATCCGGCAAGCCGGCTTCAGCCAGTTTCTCCTGATCGACAAAAAACCTGCCAGAACTTGACGACGGCTGCTCATGGCCAATATAGGGTTCGATGAGGTCGATCAACAGGCGGTGATTCAGCCGTTCCCTGGAAATATAGTCTGCAGCTCCGGCTTTAATCGCCGCTACAATCTGCCGCTCATCGCCATTACCAATATAAACAACGGGTGGAAATCGCTGTATACGGTGAAACTGATGCAGCCAATCAAGCGCATCTTTACCCCCGGCTGAGTCTCCTAACAAAATGACATCATTGCCTGCGCCGGAAAAATCTGCGGGAAGCCGACCTGATTCCTGTGGATCGTATAGCCGGACAATGGCATCCGGCCAGTTTGTCGTCACATGATGACTTAGCAGATTCCGGTAATCAGGATGATCGTCGATGACAAATATTCTTGGACTCATATCGCGCTCGCCTTGTCACCAACTGCTGCTTGACGACTGCGCCAATCAGGCAACACCTGCGTGGGAATCGGCGGCCATATCATCGTCTTCAACCTCGCCGTCCCCTTCCAGTTGCCGGCGTAATGTCTCACGATCTGACTTGGCCTTATCAGAACGCATGTTCTCAAGCCGCTTCAGGTACTCGGGTGTCACATCATCGGTCACATACTGACCAGAGAAGCAAGATGCATCGAATGCATTGATCGCACTGTTGTCGTAACAAACCGAGTCGATCAGGTCATCGAGATTCTGATAAATAAGCCAATCCGCACCGATATACTCACTGACTTCATCCTCAGTTCGATTTGCGGCCACCAGCTCGCTAACCGAGGGCATGTCAATACCATAGACATTGGGAAACCGCACCGGTGGTGATGCCGATGCGAAATAGACACGTTTTGCACCCGCATCACACGCCATTTCAATGATCTGTTTGGAAGTCGTGCCGCGCACGATGGAGTCATCGACGAGCAGAACATTCTTGCCGCGGAACTCAAGGTCGATTGCATTGAGTTTTTGCCGCACCGACTTACGACGCAGTTCCTGACCCGGCATGATGAAAGTCCGACCGATATACCGATTCTTGATAAACCCCTCGCGATACTTGACACCAAGCCGATGCGCAACCTGTAAAGCACTCGAACGGCTTGAATCTGGGATCGGTATCACGACATTAATGTCGTGGTTCGGTCTTTCATGCAGAATCTTGTCGGCGAGCTTCTCCCCCATGCGCAGACGTGATTTGTACACCGAAATACGATCAATGATTGAATCAGGCCGGGCAAAATAAACATACTCGAACAAACAAGGGGTATAGCCCGCACGCGGCATGCATTGTCGCCGATGCAACGTACCATCAGTCTGAATAAAGACGGCTTCACCGGGTTCAATGTCGCGTTCAAATTCAAAGCCGAGTGCGTCCATGGCGGCGCTCTCTGATGCAACCATATAATCGTTGCCTTTGTCAGCATCCCGACGTCCCAAGCAAATCGGTCGGATGCCATGCGTATCACGAAACGCAACAAGACCATGGCCAATGATCATGACGATAACAGCATAGCCGCCCCGGCAACGTCGATGGACACCGGCTACGGCCGCGAACACTGCATCCGGGGTCAGGCCATTGCCGTTCTGATGCTGCAATTCATCAGCAAATACATTGAGTAACGCCTCGGTATCCGAGCCGGTATTTAAATGCCTCCGGTCCTGGGTAATCAGGAGCGTTTTGAGTTCTTCAGCATTAGTCAGATTACCGTTATGCGCGAGACATAAACCGTATGGTGAATTGACATAGAATGGCTGTGCCTCGGCAGAACTAGACCAGCCGGCAGTCGGATAACGGACATGGCCGATACCAACATTGCCGTGCAATCGCATCATATGCCGGGTATGGAATACGTCACGCACGAGACCCTTGCTCTTACGTGTTCGCAACGTACCCTCATCATCAATGGCAATACCTGCCGCATCCTGACCACGGTGCTGCAAAACGGTCAGCGCATCGTAGATAGCCTGGTTGACCGGGGAGTCACTAACGATACCGACGAGTCCACACACTAAAAAATCACCTACTTACTCATCAAAGGCCTGATCATCAGGGCAGAGGTACGTCCTCAACCTGATCTTTTATCAGCTCAACACTATCTTCAGCTATAGCACCGAGGCGCTCTGCCAGCGGCGCGGCATAAGGTATCAGCTTCGACTCCTGCCACCAAGGATCTCCGTCAAAACCAGCCGCATCCAGCATCAGGACCACGAGACTGACTACTACTGCACCGCGAGCCATGCCGAAAACCATACCTACCACACGGTCAGTACCGGACAATCCGGACTGGTGAATCGCGATGGAGATCAATCGACCGAGTAAACTGCTCAGGATCAGCACGGCGAACAATACGATGATCCGCGCAATCCAGATCTCGATGAAGCTGCCATCAGCCAGGCTTGGAATCATTTCGGCGACAGTTGCACCGAAACGTACCGCACACCAGACCGCCAGAATCCAACCAAGCAGCGATATTGCTTCCTTTATCAGTCCTCGAAACAGACCCAACAAGGCGGACAGCAGAAAAACAGCAATTAACAGGTAATCAACGATAACCAATATACCCCCAAGAGTGTCAGGTCAGGCATCGGGCAGCTGCCGCGTTACCTGGCCGGTGTAACCGACCTTAACTAACTTCCCCGCCAGTTTCTCTGCCTGAGCTCGTGTATCCCGTGGCCCAACCCGGACTCGGTACAGCTTCTTTCCGGAACGATCGAGCGGCATCAGGAACACTGAAAACCCATGTTTGCCGACCGCATCGGCCAGCTGCTGCGCATTTTTCTGATTCGAAAAGCTACCAAGTTGCACCACCCAGCCTGTCTTAGGTAACGGCTTGACGGGGGACGGTTTGGGCGCAACCGGTGGTTTGGCACTGGCTTTCGCCTGCGGTTTTGACGCGGCCGGTTTGGATGCTACAGAAGTCGATACTTTCGGCATCACGTCGATTACCACGCTGAAGGCCGGTTCCTGTCCTTGCCCGGCATCATCAGCCGGTTTGGTAACCTCGCGCGCGACCGGCGGGGTTTGCGTCGACTTATCGAGCCGGATCGTAAGCGTACGAAGAGGTTCATTAGCCGTTGCCGACACAGCGGGTTCACGACCCACATCATCGGGTTCCCGATCGACACCATCATCGTTATCAAGAATTGCAGGCGCAACTATTACCAGGGCTACGACTAGCACGCCCGCGCCGATCAATCTTTCCAGCAATTGTCGGTCCATCTGTACCCTTCTTCCCTGACTGCTTAGTATAAACCAAGCCAACATAACGCGGGACCGGCGATGTGAAATGAACCCGTCACCAATACCCGTTCACCCGGCTGGCTTATCGCCCGGGCCGCCGCAAACCCTTGTTCAGGGGTTCCGGCAGTCATCACATCGCGACCACCCGCCTGTCGGATCAAGGCGGCAAGTTCTTGCGCATCATGGCCCCGCGCAACATCGACAGAACAGACCAGCCACCGGTCCGCCAAATCGGCTAACTGTGCCACGAAACCATCGACCTGTTTATCCTCTAACAGGCCGATTACGACCGTCAGTGGTCCGTGAGCATCAAGATCCAGTAATTTCTGCCGCAAAATTTCGGCTGCCTGCGGATTATGCGCGACATCCACAATCCATTGTCGGTCGCGATCAATGACCTGAAATCGTGCTGCCGGACGTGCTGCCGCCAGCGCCCGTTCAACCGCAGACCGATTCAACAGCACTGGATCGAGCGCCTCTACCGCTGCCAAACCCAGGCTTACATTTCGTCTTTGCGTCGGATCGGCCGGTGTGGGCAACGGCAGGCCGGCAAATTCAGTTGCGCTACCCTGCCATGTCCAGGTGTCACCCGGCTCTGCCTGGCAAACAAAATCGACACCGAGACAAGCGACGTTGGCACCGATTTGTTTCGCCGCCTGCCTGAAGCCATCGGGCATCGGCTCATCCCCGTAAAATGCCGGCCGACCGCGCCGCAGGATACCGGCCTTCTCAGCAGCAATTGCATCGATTGTATTGCCGAGCCAGTCCTGATGCTCCAGCGCAATGGTCGTAACGACGCTGATATCCGGATCGATGGCGTTAACGGCATCGAGGCGGCCACCCAGCCCGATTTCCAGAATCCATGTATCTGCCCGTGCTTGTGAAAAGCCGTGCAGGGCGGCCAGGGTACCAAACTCAAAATAGGTCAACGGTATATCAGCCCGCGCAGCATCAACCACCTCGAATTGCTCAATGAGCCATTCGTCGGAGACCTCTTTACCGTTCAGGCGCATGCGCTCGTTGTAGCGAATCAGATGAGGTGACGTATAAGCCGCAGTTTCAAGTCCGTTAGCCAAGCACAACTGTTCAATGAAACTGACGGTCGACCCTTTGCCATTGGTGCCGGCAATGGTAAACACGCCTGCGGCGGGTCTATCAAGCGACAGTCGATCGATAACCCTGCGGACCCGCTCGAGTCCGAGCTCGATCTCGTGTGGGTTCAGACCAGCCTGCCAGGCCAACCAATCAGACAAGGATCTTTGCATTGCGTTGCAACCGTGCAAAACCCGGATGAGGTGTGGGCTAATCTGCCGGACGCGGTTGTTTCATGAGCTTGGCCAACAAGTCAGCTACCCGGTCGCGCATGTCTCTGCGGTCAATAATCATATCCAGGGCACCATGCTCAAGCAGGAATTCACTACGCTGAAAACCTTCAGGCAGTTTCTCACCCACCGTTTGTTCAATCACGCGGGGACCGGCAAAACCAATCAGTGCATTCGGTTCACCGATATTAACGTCCCCCAGCATCGCAAGGCTCGCCGATACACCACCGGTTGTCGGGTCGGTCAGAATAGATATGAACGGAATACCGGCTTCTGCAAGTTGCGCCAACGCAACACTCGTCTTGGCCATCTGCATCAACGAGAACAGAGCTTCCTGCATGCGTGCTCCACCGCTTGCCGAAAAACAGATCAATGGCATGCGATTTTCGCGCGCATATCGTGCTGAACGCGAAAACTTTTCTCCGACCACCGAACCCATCGAACCGCCCATAAAACTGAATTCAAACGCACATACAGCAACCGGTTGCCCCTTGAGCTTACCGATCATTGCAACCAGGGCATCCAGCTCACCGGTATCCTTTTGTGACTGGCTGACACGGTCACGATAACGCTTGCTGTCCTTGAATTTCAGAGGATCAATCGGCTCCAGGCGTTCACCAATTTCGCGGCCACTACCCGGATCGAGAAACATACCCAAACGCTCACGCGCATTAACACGCATATGGTGAGTACATTTCGGACAGACAAACAGATTACGCTCGACCTCAGCCCGATAAAGCTGAGCCCCGCACTGATTGCACTTAAGCCAGATACCTTCGGGAACAGAACGCGTCCGGCGTTCCGTCTTGATTCGCGAAGGCATTAATTTTTCGAACCAACTCATCGGGCAGCATCATAAAGTAAAGGAATCGCGGCTGGAAGCCACCTCTACAAAACTGAAGAGATCATGTCATCCAACCCAAAATAAACCGGGTATTGAATCTGTGTCAGCACCAGGCCAGCGGCAGGTGCCGTGATGCCGGCTAATTTGCGATCACGGGCTGCAAGTAACGTCTGCAGCCATTCAACGGGACGTTCACCACGACCGATCTCGACCAGCGAACCAAGGATGTTCCTGACCATGTGATGCAGGAAGGCATTCGCTTCGCAATCGACAAAAATCCAGTCTCGCTTGCGCATAACATCGATTCGTATCATGTCACGCAGCGGCGAATGCGACTGACAGCCGGCCGCGCGAAAAGACGAAAAATCATGTAGCCCAAGCAGGCACTCTACACTGACCGCCATCGCTGACTCATCGAGTGGCTGGCGGACCCACCAGGCCCGATTCCGGGCCAGAGCCGAGCGTACCGGACGATTGAGAATGGTATACCGATAGGCCCGTTTGATGGCTGAATAGCGGGCATGAAACTCAGCATCCACCCCCTTGACCCAGTTGACATTTATATCATCAGGCAAATTACTGTTAATGCCCAGCAGCCATGATCTGGGCGAACGCTCGGCGCGTGTCTCAAAATGAACGACCTGTCCAACAGCATGTACACCGGTGTCGGTACGCCCCGACCCAATACAGGTGGTGGCTTCATCCGCCACAACCGATATTGCGGCATTCAGACATTCCTGGATGCTGGCAGCATGCGGTTGGTATTGCCAACCGTGATAAAGCGTGCCGTCATATTCGACGCCCATCGCCAGACGACGCTGATTCTCCATGGACTGCAAACGTCAGTACTTTATGTCAGAGCGGGAAACTTTCAGCTGCCAACTGGGCAAACGGTTCCCGGTGACCCATTGCCTGGCCTTAGCCTTAGCCCGCGAGATCGTCAAGTAACTTCTGTGCTTCCTGTCGTTGCCCTTCGTCAGCTTCTTCGAGTACTTCATCAAGGATGCTGCGCGCTCCGCCCGGATCGCCCATGTCGATATAGGCTCGGGCCAGATCCAGCTTCGTATCGACTTCGGTCATTGTCGCGGTCTCTAAATCGCCGCCGACCCCCTCAACCTGGTCAGTAATATTATCGTCGATCAACGGCTCGCCGATTTCATGAACAAAGTCGTCATCAACGGCCTTGAGAGCCGGTTGCCCAACCGGTTGCTCAACCGTATCCTGGACATTGAGCTCTGGTTGTTCAGCCGTATCCTGAACGCTGACGGATGGCTGTTCCACCGTATCGCCTGTCTGCAGCTCTGCAAAATCTTCAATAGCATCACTTTCGTCAGCCGCCAACTCATCCAGAGAACTAACGTCGTCAGAACCCACATCGAATAATTCATCAGGCTGCTGATCCTGATCAGCGGCTGCAAACTCTGATTCGCCGCTATCAACATCGTCAAGACTCGAAAGATCAACATCGAGATCATCAAGTTTGATTTCGTCTGCCTGTCCGCTATCTGTCAGGGAGCCTTCATCCCAGGCACCGATCGGTGATTCAATTGTCGGTGTCTCCATCGTACTGGCGCTGTCGTCATCCATGACCGGTGACTCCAGTGTCGGTGACTCCATCGTACTGGCACTATCGTCATCCATGGCAGGCGCTTCCAGCGTCGGTGTCTCCATTGTCGGAGTTTCACCAGACATCTCCACATCATCGTCTTCATCTTCAGCGCCAATATCGAAATCGAGCAAGTCCGATCCACCGTCCTGGTCATCGCCTGCCAGGTCCAGATCAAGGCTTTCATCTGCATCGCCAAAATCAAGGTCAATGCTGCTGGCACTGTCGTCATCAAAGACAATATCGATAACCTCCGAATCACCACCCTCGCTGAAATCAAGATCGACACCTTCCGACATACTGACCGGCGCAGCTTCGCCGGCAAACAAAGCCTCATCCGGGCAAATCTGCTTGCCCATGATCAACACTTTATTCCAGTCCGGATCGGTTGCATCATTAATTTGTTGCTGTAACGTGCCGGCTTCCTGCAGGAAACCATCCTGGTTCTCCCAAATAAAGAACACCTCGAGCAGCTTCACCCGCAAATCCTTGCGCTCAGGCTCGGACTCCAGTACTCGCGTCAGCAGGTCTGCCGCCTGATCGTAAAGCCCGTAAGCCATATGAAAATCAGCTTCGGCAATTGGATCGGCCTGATCCAGGTTGACGGCTGAATCAGTACTGATAGTCCGTTCGAGTGGTGTCTCACCTTCCTCGATGAGTCCACCCCATTCCTCAGAGGGCTCGCCTGTAAACGTTTCGATCGAGCCTTCATCGGTAGCTTCGCCCTGCGGACTTTCCTCGACGACGAACGTTTCACCTTCTGGTGGCCGGGCTTGAAGACGGGTTGCGGCCTCGTGCTCTGCCTCCTCAGGAACTTCTTCGTCGAGTCCTTCCCATTGATCTGCCAAAGACTCGGCTGACTTTGACCGGTTGCGGGCAACTACCCAGGCCAGCAAAAGTACGATCGCCAGCGAAATATAAACCAGCGGATTGGTAAATAAAGCGCCAAGGAATGATTCATCCTCTCGCTCGATCGGAACAGGTGTCACGTCAATAGGAGCTGCTGCCTGATCCCCAGCAGGCACAGTTTCCTGTTCTACTGGCGTATCTTCAGCTAACGCCGGAGCAGCAACACTATCCCTTGGCGGTTGGGCAGAATCCATCGCAGGGGTATCGATTTCAGAACCTGGTTCCGGTTCACTGCTGACCGACGCTGCATCAGACTGCCGCGAGATCTCTGCCAGCTGCTGCTGTAGCGCCTGCAGTTCCTGATCACGAACCTGTAATTGTCTCTGACTCTCAACCAAGTCGCTCTCAAGCTGACTGACACGCCCCTGTAACGCATCCTCGCCATCGCCTGTCGCCGACTGACCCTCGCCTGCATCAACCTGCACACCCGGCGCAGCTTCACTATCACGATCGGGTGGCGGCACGAGTCGTAATCTACCGCCCTGAGCTTCATCACGCCCCGCATCGCCTTGCCATTCTTTATTCTGGCGTTGCACTTCGGCCGTTGCATCGCTGGTGCCCAATACCAAGTCATCAGCCGTTGGAACCCGCAAAATCATACCGGCCTTCAGTCGGTTGATGTTGCCGGCGAAGGCCTCCGGATTAGCCTGATAAATAGCCAGCATCATCTGATTGCGGCTAACCACTGTCGACTCGCCCATCATTTTTCCGGCAATTGACCACAGTGTGTCATTGCGCTGAACCGGCCCATAGGTGCCACCCGCCTGGGCAATACCAACAGGTTGCTCTACCGGTTGCGCAGCCTGAGGCTGGATGATGCCGGTAGACTTGGCCGGCACCAGTTCTTCACGGGGTGTCGAGGTGGATGGACCCGCTGTCGGTGTTGCCACCGCAGATTTAACCGATTCAGTCGCAAAGACCGGTGGGTCGAGCAAGACCGTATATTCGCGTAATAACCTGCCCTGCGGCCAGCTGACCTTGAGCAACAGCGTTACAAATGGCTCGACAATCGGTCGCCTGGAAGTGATTTGAACCATTCCAGCGCCACCGCTATTAACTACCGAGAATTCAAAATCGGTAAGAAAAGCGGCCCGATCGAGGCCAAACTGTTCAAATGTCTCGACCGATGCAATTACTACATTCAGCGCTTCAAGCTCATCAGGTGCCTCGGACACAACTGATATTTCGGCGTTAAACGGCTGATTCAAAGCCGATTTAAGGTCGATTTCACCAAGACCAAGAGCACCAGCCGATAGTGATATCGATCCGGCGATCGCTAACACTATGGCTGCCAGAATTCGCGCCATAACAAGCTCCCGTAATAACCTCAAATGTTCCCATTCACCCATGGCCTAAATAGCATAATTTGTAGCACAAACCTCACAAGCCACATTAAGAGTTGGACGTAACTATAGCCTATAAATAATCACGCACCAAGATTTCAGCAATCTGGACACTATTCAATGCAGCACCTTTGCGAACGTTATCAGCCACCACCCAAAGGCTGATCCCGCGATCGTGTGAAATATCTTCACGGATCCTGCCAACGAACACGTCATCCTGCCGCGCAGCCTCAGTAACCGCAGTCGGGTAGCCGCCAAGCTGTGCCTCATCTATCACCGTGACCCCGGGCGCAGCGGCCAGTAATTCGCGCACCTGGACAGCACTTATCGGCTCGCGTGTTTCTATATGTACAGCCTCCGAATGACCGTAAAACACCGGAATCCGAACGGCCGTCGGGTTCACCAGTATCGACTCATCCGCAAAAATCTTGCGCGTTTCCCAGACCATCTTCATTTCTTCGCGCGTATAGCCGTTGTCCTGAAACGCATCAATGTGTGGGATCGCATTGAACGCGATTGGTTTCTCACCACCGGTAAGCTCTCGTGGCTGGCCATTCAACATCGCTGCCGTCTGACCGGCCAGCGCCGCGACCAGCCCGCGACCGGCTCCGGACACCGCCTGGTACGTAGCAACATTAATGCGATCAATGCCCACCGCGTCATAGATGGGTTTCAGAGCCACCACCATCTGGATGGTCGAGCAATTCGGGTTAGCGATCAGATTGCACAACACGTAATCAGCTATTGCATCCGGATTGACCTCCGGTACCACCAGCGGGATATTCGGTTCATTACGAAAGTGCGAGGTATTATCAATGACAATACAACCCGCCTCACCCGCGCGCGGCGCAAATTCGGCCGAGATGCTGCCTCCCGCTGAAAACAGGCCAATATCAACACCGGAAAAATCAAAATCGGCCAGGTCCCTGACCTTGATATTCTTACCGCGAAACTGAATCGTCTTGCCGACTGAACGCTCACTGGCCAACGCATACAGCGTGGCAACAGGAAAATTCCGTTGCTCGAGGATCTCGATCATGGTTTCACCAACCAACCCGGTCGCGCCGACGACGGCAACAGTGTAATTTTCTTTCACGATCAGACCTTTGGTGTTTCGCACGTCACATCGGAATTCTGGCCCCGATGACGCAAGTAATGATCCATCAGCACGATTGCCAGCATCGCCTCGGCAATCGGTGTCGCGCGCAACCCGACGCACGGGTCATGACGGCCGGTCGTGACGACCTCGACCGGATTGCCGTGAATATCTATCGTATCGCCGGGCAACTGGATACTAGAGGTCGGCTTTAAAGCAATACTGACGAGCACATCCTGACCTGAAGTGATGCCGCCAAGCGTGCCGCCCGCTGAATTTGACTTGAATCCAGCCGGCGTAATCTCATCACGATGCTCAGAGCCCTTTTGCCCGACGGCCCGAAAGCCCGCACCGAGCTCAACGCCTTTGACAGCGCCGATGCTCATCATCGCATAGGCAATTTCGGCATCGATTTTGTCGAACACCGGCTCCCCAAGCCCGACCGGTACATGACTGGCCACGACGTTAATCCTAGCACCTATCGAGTCACCTTCCTTGCGCAGTGCAATCATATAGGCCTCAAGCTCAGCAATGCGTTCGGGGTCAGGACAGAAAAATGGATTATTGTCCACCGTATCGAGGTGCACCGGTTCAACTACGATCGGCCCGAGTTGGCGCAGATAACCGTGAATTTCGATGCCGAGCCGCTCGCGCAGGTATTTTTTCGCAATCCCTCCTGCCGCTACACGCATGACGGTTTCGCGCGCAGACGACCGACCGCCGCCGCGGTAGTCACGAAAGCCATACTTCTGCTGGTAGGTGTAGTCCGCGTGCCCGGGCCGGAAACGATCCTTGATTTTCTCATAGTCTCGAGACCGCTGGTCGACATTCTCAACCAGCAGGCCAATCGGTGCACCCGTTGTCATACCGTCCATGATCCCCGACAAAATACTGACTTCATCCGGCTCTTTGCGCTGGGTCGTAAACCGTGACGTACCGGGTCGGCGGCGATCCAGATCTGTCTGCAGATCCGCTGCCGACAAAGACAGGCCCGGGGGACAGCCGTCCA
This sequence comes from Chromatiales bacterium, assembly GCA_002688175.1. Classification (GTDB taxonomy): domain Bacteria; phylum Pseudomonadota; class Gammaproteobacteria; order Steroidobacterales; genus SMWD01. Next base: position 4,657 of record NZCC01000022.1, on the reverse strand, counting down.
CGATGCCACCCAACGCAACTCCGTGACTCTCGCCGAAGGTCGTTACCGTGAACAATTTGCCTATTGAATTGCCTGACATGAAATACTACTAATACTTTTAAATCAAATAGTTAAAATATATACATAATGTTAATTATACGTTAAAGCCCGGCCCTCAGTTCAGCGGCTGAAAGCAATGCAACCCCCTCACCACCGGACTCAAATTCCAGCCAGATAAAGCCTAGCTTTGAAAATGCGGCATCGAGCCTGGCGGCCCCGTCACCGACCTCAATGGCGAGCATGCCGTCATCAGTCAAGTACCGGGCTGCATCTTGCAGGATACGCCGCGACGAATCCAGACCATCAGCGCCGCTGAATAGTCCCACGTTCGGCTCATGGCTGTATTCAGGAGGCAATTCGGTCACCTCACCCTCCGCTACATAAGGCGGATTGCTGACAATCAGGTCGAAGGTCCCTTCGACCTGCTCGAACAGGTCGGATTGCACCAGTTCGACACGGTCCTGCACGGCATGGCGCGTTACATTGATACGCGCTACATCAAGCGCATCGGGCATCAGATCCACAGCCACTACGTGACTGGCCGGGAAGGCTCGGGCCAATGCAATGGCTATACAGCCGCTACCGGTACCAATATCGAGGATGCGTCTGACAGAGGATGGCTCGAGCCAGGGCTCAAAGTGCGCTGCAATCAATTCAGCAAACGGTGAACGCGGCACGAGAACCCGCTCATCAACATAAAACGGTAAACCGGCAAACCAGGCTTCTTTTAACAGGTAAGGCAAGGGCAGGCGCTGCTCAATACGCTGACGTAACATCCCGTTTATCGCTACCGCCACACCCCCCGGCAGCGCCCGCGTATAAAAGGCTTGCGGGCCGCTGATCGCGGCCGCATGCTCAAGACCGGCGACAGCACAGACCAGGCTGGCCGCCTCATCAATGACATTATCAGTGCCGTGGCCGCAAAATACATCGCCCCGCTCCAGTTCCTGAGCGCACCATTCGATCATGCCGCCGACCGTTGTGGGATATTCGTTTCGGGTAACCATTGTGCCGCCCGCTGCAGAACCGGCATTATTGTCCGGAAAATTGGTGTCAGACACCAATTATTAACGCCAACACCAATTTTCCGGGCAATTAATATGAATACTATTTTCGACAGATTATTCGTTGTCGTGCAGTACTTCCTGCCCGCGCGCCTGGTCGGGTCATTTATTCACCGGTTGGCCCGCAGCCGTCGAACCTGGCTGAAAAATACGCTGATTCGATCATTTACTTACTTGTTCGCAATCAATATCACTGAAATGGATGCTGCGCAGGCCATCGATTACCCGAGTCTGAATACATTTTTCACCCGGGCACTGAAACCCGGCGCCCGGCCAATCGATCCAGAGCCACTCAGCATATGCAGTCCGGCCGATGGAACCGTACAGCAGGCCGGACAAGTCGCAGCCGGCAGTATCTTTCAGGCCAAGGGCATGTCATTTTCAGCCGCCCGGTTGCTTGGTACAGAACCGGCGGACATCAAGCCCTTTGACGATGGTAAATTCCTGACCATCTATCTTGCACCACACAACTATCACCGTATCCATGCACCGCTGGATGGAACATTGCAGCGCATGAATTTCATACCGGGCGCACGGTTTTCGGTCAACCGGGCGACGGCCAATTCAATCCCCGGTCTGTTCGCCCGTAACGAACGCCTCGCCTGCCTGTTTAATGGCAAACACGGGCCATACTGGCTCGTGTTTGTTGGTGCCATGAATGTTGCCAGCATCAGCACGGCATGGGCCGGCGAGATTGTCAGTAACGGTGAACCACTGCGTGAAGTATTCAGCGCCGATACTGCGCCGGCATTTAATAAGGGTGATTACATCGGACATTTTAATCTCGGCTCGACGATTATCGTCATTTTCCCTAAAGACACTGCGACCTGGGACCCGTCGTTGCAGCCACTCAGTACGGTAACCGTCGGGCGCAGGATCGGCCTGCTTTGACCGCAGGAGATGTGAACTGGAGACCATCGGCATCCCTTGAGGTGCTTGAACGGCGTGCACACATGCTGGGGCTGGCGAGGAATTTTTTTGCCGTTCGCTCCATTCTCGAGGTCGAAACTCCGGTACTGATGCGCAGCGGTATTACCGACCCGCATATCGCAAACCTGACCACCCGACTCGCAGCCCGCAGCGACCGCCCTTATTACCTGCAAACTTCGCCGGAATTTGCGATGAAACGCTTACTGGCAGCGGGCGCAGCGGATATCTACCAAATCTGCAAGGTTTTTCGTGACCATGAAATCGGCCGGATACATCAACCGGAATTCACCATGGTTGAATGGTATCGTCACGGCATAGCACTCGAAGAGATCATCACGGAAACCTGTGCATTCATCATCGAGATCGGCGAAACACCATCGGTTGGCATAGACCAATACCGGTATCGCGATATTTTCCTGACGACCTGTGACATCGATCCGCTGGTGGCAGACCTTGGCCATCTGGCTGACTGTGCCGAACGAATGATTGACGCGCTGACACCGGATCTGCGCCAACGGATCGGCACGGATCGAAACGCCTGGCTGGACCTGTTGATGAGCCACGTCATAATGCCTGGTCTCGCTACTGACCGGCTGTCAGTAATTCACCATTTCCCGGCAGATCAGGCTGCGCTGGCCCGCCTTGATCCGGCTGAGCCCAAAGTAGCCGAACGCTTCGAGATTATTTTTGCCGGTATCGAATTAGCTAACGGCTATCGCGAACTGACTGACGTCATAGAGCAACGGCACAGATTCAACACGGATCTCCAGCTGCGCCATGCTGCCGGACTACCGGCCATGAAACCGGATCAGGCTCTGCTCGGGGCCCTCGACCATGGACTTCCTGAATGCAGCGGTGTGGCCATTGGCTTCGATCGGCTGGTTATGACCGCCTGTGGCCTGAGCCATATCGATCAGGTCATCAGCTTTACCCAGTGAACGGGTAAACAGTAAAACGGACGCTATTTGACGCGCGACACGTATTCCTTCGAGCGTGTATCGCAACGAATCTTCTCGCCTTCTTCAATAAACAAGGGCACGCGGACGACGGCCCCCGTTTCCAGTTTCGCTGGTTTGATACCGCCCTGAGCCGTGTCACCGCGCACACCCGGATCAGTTTCGACGATGACCAGCTCGACAAAATTGGGTGCCTCAACCAGCAATGGTTCGCCATTCCACAGAGTCAATTTGCAGGTGTCCTCTTCCTTGAGCCACAGCTTTGCTTCAGAAACAGCCGCTTCCCCGGCAGCGTACTGATCGTATGATTCAGGGTCCATGAAATGCCACATTTCACCATCGGAATACAGATACTGCATATCCAGCTCAATGACATCGGCAGCCTCGACGGTCTCTCCGGACTTGAAGGTTCGCTCAACGACACGACCCGTCTTCAGATTACGAATCTTGACCCGATTAAAAGCCTGACCTTTGCCCGGTTTTACGAACTCATTCACTACAATCGCACACGGATCTCTATCGATGATAATCTTCAATCCGGAACGAAACTCGTTAGTACTAAAAGTTGCCATACATTTTTTCCACAGGGCTGCCGAAACAACGCCTGAATGACTCACAAAAATAGGCTATTGTAGCCTCACCTGAACCTGTAATGTGAAGCGGATGACAAAACCCGCAACCAAATATTCTGATCCCAATACACCGCCGACTGAATTGAACTGGCGTACGACCTTGTCACATGCATTCAGACACAGCGAAGAATTAGTGACTGCTTTAGGGCTCACTCCTGATAACAGTGTCCCGATGGAAACCTTTCCAATGCGAGTGCCACGTGGCTTTGCAGAACGCATGCAACCGGGCCACCCCAATGATCCGCTGTTACGCCAGGTGCTACCCAGTGCCGATGAATTACGCACGGTTGACGGCTATTCTGCTGACCCGGTAGGGGACCTGGATAATGTGATACCCCCCGGCGGACTACAAAAATACCGGGGCCGAGCGCTGCTGATCGTAACCGGTGCCTGTGCAATCCACTGTCGCTATTGCTTTCGCCGCGCCTATCCTTATGCGAGTGGCTCCCTGTCCGGTCAGGATTTTCAGACCGCCATGGATGTGCTCACAGCAGACCCGACGATTGAAGAAGTTGTTCTCAGCGGTGGCGATCCCCTGACACTGACCAATGACAAGCTGGCGACACTTTTCAATGCATTAACGCGAATCAAACACATCAAACGCATTAGAATTCATACGCGCATACCCATCGCCCTGCCCGAACGCATTGATTCACAGTTGCTTGATCTGATTTCAATCAACCCACGATCCATCATCGTAGTCATTCACTGTAATCATGCCAGGGAAATTGACGATACCGTTACAACTGCCGTCAGCAAACTCAATCGTGCTGGAGCAGTCATGCTCAATCAATCTGTCCTGTTGCATGGAGTAAATGACTCAATCGATACACTTGTCGACCTTAGTGAGCGCTTGTTTGATATTGGTGTACTGCCCTACTACCTGCACCAACTTGATCCGGTCGCAGGTGCGGCCCACTTCAACGTAACAGATAACAGAAGTGGTCCTGATTGTTAAGACACGGCTATAAGTGGAAAGCTCTGATCTGAGAGGCCATGATAATGGCTGTAGAGAAAGGAGAAAACCATGCGACGA
>NZCC01000021.1 GCA_002688175.1 Chromatiales bacterium | reverse complement strand
TCGCCAGGCAACTCAATGAGCGACCGAGAAAAACGTTAAACTTCAGAACACCAGCCGAACGTTTTAGCCAATGTGTTGCGTCGACCGGTTGAAGTCACCAGGGTGAAGCAGACTATTCCAAGCTGCTTTTTATGCGCAGATTAACTTCCGCTTCCGGCCCATATGGACTTCCCACGGTATTGATGACACCCCGGAGCCTCAGTCGCGATCAAATCTGACACTGTTGGTCAGGGAAAGACATAAAGATTAATAATTCCTTACTAAGCCCCCCCCCAACAAGCACTATAAATCCACCAACGCACTTAACGCTTCATCAAGCGCCGTCACACCAACCGCAGTCAACCCGTCAATCGATGTTTTCGGCACATTGGCTGCCGGGGCAATTGCATGCGTGAAGCCCAGTTTGGCCGCCTCGCGCAGACGCTCCTCACCATACGGAACCGGCCTGATTTCACCGGCCAGACCCACCTCGCCAAAGACCACGACACTCCTCGGCACCGGAGTATTATTCAGACTCGAAGCCGTAGCTGCCAGCGTCGCGAGATCCGCCGATGTTTCACTGATTTTTACCCCGCCGACAACATTCAGAAACACATCCTCATCGTGTGCCCGCATGCCGCCGTAACGATGTAAAGCCGCCAGCAACAACGCCAGTCGATTCTGATCAATACCAACCGCAACCCGCCGCGGTGGCCCGCCGCCGGAGCGGTCCGTCAATACCTGTACCTCGACGAGCAGGGGTCGGCTACCCTGATGAATTGCGGTCACCACACTACCCACCACCGGTTTGTCCCGGGGCGCCAGGAAAATTGCCGACGGGTTCCTGACTTCGCGCATACCCGTTTCCGTCATCATGAAAATCCCGAGTTCGTTTGCAGCACCGAAACGGTTCTTCACAGTGCGTATGACACGGAAGCGACTGCCGGCCTCAGTTTCAAAATACAAGACGGTATCGACCATGTGCTCCAGTACCCGCGGCCCGGCAATATTGCCCTCCTTGGTGACATGGCCGACGAGAATAACCGGGATGCCGGTCGTCTTGGCCAGCCGGACGAGTCGGGCCGTGCATTCACGCAGCTGGTTGACGGAGCCGGGTGCCGAGGGCATCTCTGTTGAGTAAATTGTCTGCACCGAATCGATAATCAATCCGGCTGGGCGTTCCTGTTCGGCCAGCATGACAATGTCATCGATATCCGTTGCGGCATAGACCGTAATGCCGGCCGGATCCAGACCGAGGCGGCGCGCCCGCATTGCAATCTGCTGCAGCGATTCCTCACCACTGACATATAACATCGTGGTATCTGCCGAACACGAGACGCAGGCCTGCAACAGCAGCGTCGACTTGCCGATTCCCGGATCGCCGCCCAGCAAGGTCACTGAGCCGGCTACGAGCCCTCCTCCCAGAGCACGATCGAGTTCGACCATCCCCGTTGTCCGGCGCGCAACCAGCTCATCACCGACCGTATCCAGTCGTTCGACCTTCACACTGCCTGCCCAACCAGCCCTCTCCGTGGTCCTCCCCTTGGTCTGGCCGGTTGCAGACCTGGCCGGCTGCAATGAATTCCACTGGCCGCACCCGGGGCCCTGCCCCTGCCACTTTATTGACGCTGAGCCACAATCACCACACACATACGATTGTTGCAATTTACTCAAAGTGTGACCTTCCTCTCAATACGGCAACACAGCACGGATCATTAATTCCTGCGGGCGTCACAAAAATGAACATGGTTCTCAACTTAAAACTCGCGTAATCGCTACCATTCACAACATGATATTACAGAATTCCGCCCCACTTAAGCGTGGCAGCATAGCTGCGCCCGGTGCGCTACTGCTGGTCCTGATGACCCTGATGGTGCTGGCCAGTGATCGCATGTCCGCACTCGAATCTGCGTTCTACGATTTCCTGCAACAACAGCAACCCGCGGTCGCCAGCAAACGCATTGTCCTTGTCGATACCGCGACCAGGAATGGCGCCGGTACGTTCTGGGACACAGGCGAATTCGGCCCGGTTGTCGACGCACTGAATACTGCCGGCGCCGCCTTGATTGTGCCACTCAAAGCACCGCCGACCAACGCTCAAATACCGGACATCAAACAACTAACCGCACTTGCAGAACTTGAAAAACGTGCCCGCAAAGGCAGCGACGGTATCAAGGATGCAGCCTTAGCCAAACAACTGGCCGGGTTTCAACAACAACATGAGCAACACGAAGCGATCGCCGCTACCGTTCGTGATGCCGGCAATATTGTACTGCCGATCATCGCCCGACCTACCCGTCAGGAACTCGAAGACGCAAAAGATGAGTGTCGCCGCCATACTGTGTCAGCAACCAACGCAGGATCATCCGGTAACCCACCGTGGGTTCGCGAAGCTACTGGCACCCTGACACTGCCCGATATTTTTTGTTCCGGTGCGGTGAATACCGGCTATGCCGGGTACTGGCCCGACATGGATGGTGTCGTGCGACGTAATCACTTGCTCGTCAGGTCGGGACAACGCATCTTTCCTTCTCTTTCGCTGGCCGTCGCACAAGCCGATCAGAAGAATGCGGACCTGCAGATTGATGGTGAACACAGCCTGTTGATGGACACACACAATATAAATACAGGCCCGGGTTTCACCAACCTGATTCGCTATTACATGAATGACAGTGACCAACAGGTTTTTCGCTCCATCAGTGCTCAGGAAGTACTTTCAACCCAGGACACCAAGACCCTGTTCAAAAACAACATCATCCTTATCGGTGACCTGAGCAGTACATCGGCAAATAAATTCCGGACCCCGTTAGGTGAAATAATACCCTTGCCGATCCTGGTCGCGACAACCTTATCCAACCTGCTGCAGATGGATTTTGTGTCCCGTCCCTACTGGCTGGGTTCAGCCGAACTGGCCATCCTGTTGTTCATCGGTATCGTGATTCTTTTGTCAGCACCTGCCCTGAAAGCAAATCACGCCATCATCGCCACGCTGGCGCTGGCTGCGATCCTGCTGTCCATTGAAGCCTATATCCTGATGGCACACGGCATCTGGTTCCAATTGGTGACCGCAACATTGTTCTCAGTTCTGGGCATAACTTTGATTCAGGCACTGATAACTTTAGGTGGAAACGGCGCTCTGCCCGGGCTCGCCGAGGCAGCACAAGCCGCACCAGCATCGAGACTCCATGATGAAGATGAGCTAGACCTGGCGTTCTCTGTTCTTCGTCAACAGGAACCGACAGCAGAAACGAAACACCAACTGTATGACATTGCCATGACACACGGCAAACAACGTGAGTTCGCCAAAGCAGAACGTGTCCTGCTTTATATTGATTCAATCGACAACGAATACCTTGACGTTCAGGAGAAACTTAAAAAATTATCGGGTGCCCGCAAGCGCAATCTGAAAAGAGCAGCTCAATCCAGCCCAGCCACCGACCAATCGGCCAAAAGCAAGGTGCTGGCAACCGGATCAAGCGAGAAAAAACTCGGTCGTTACATTATCGAGAAAATTCTTGGTCGCGGCGCGATGGCAACTGTTTATCTTGGCCGTGACCCGAAAATTAATCGTCTGGTTGCAATCAAGACGATCGCACTCGCCGAAGAATTTAGTGATGCCGACCTTGATGCGGCAAAAGTGCAGTTTATTCGCGAGGCTGAATCTGCCGGTCGCCTGAATCATCCGAATATCATTACCATCTATGACACCGGCGAAGACCAGAACGTCGCCTACCTTGCAATGGAATATTTCAAAGGCAAGGCGCTCAATCTCTACACACAGGCTGATACCCTGTTGCCGCCAAAGTGGGTCATCGAACTGACCGCACGGGCCGCGGAAGCACTGCATTACGCACACGGTCAGGGCGTCGTACATCGTGACATCAAACCGGCCAACCTGATGTATGATGCTGCCAGCGACGAACTGAAAATCACTGACTTTGGCATCGCACGACTTACCGATACGAGTCCGACCAAAACCGGCATCATCCTCGGTACGCCGTCATATATGTCGCCGGAACAACTGGCCGCGAGTGATGTGACGGGTGCATCGGATCTGTATTCACTCGGTATCACGATGTACCAGCTACTGACTGGAACGACACCATTTCGATCTGACTCGATCCCGAAGCTGATGGATAAAATCATGAATGATCGGCACACTCCGGTCAGCGAAATCCGCGATGACCTGCCGCCCGGCATTGATGCCGTGCTGGACAAGATACTCGACAAGAAACCTGAAAACCGGTTCCAGAATGGTCGGGCAATGGCATTGGCGTTGCGCGATTGTTGTAGTACGTTAGATACCTGAATGCACATTACTGTAATGCACTCTTTATGAACCTGTCGCACAAATTTTCCTGCGTTGAACTCACCGATGTCGGCAGGGTTCGCGACCATAATGAAGATGCCATTGGTACCAACCCGGATGCCGGCCTGCTGGTCTTGGCAGATGGTATGGGCGGCTATAACGCCGGTGAAGTAGCCAGTGGAATCGCGGTCAAAACGGTGCTGGAACTCGTTTCGGAGGCCTGCCTGCGCGAAGTGCGAAATGCGAAGGAACCGGAGACCGGCATGATGCGCCAGACAATTGTCTTGCGTGACGCCATCACCCGAGCCAACAAGATTATTCACCAGACCGCCAAAAGCCAGTCACAATGCGAGGGCATGGGCACGACCTTCGTTGCCTGCCTGTTTTTCGACAACCGCGTATCCATCGCCCATGTCGGCGATGCCCGGCTGTATCGCCTCAGAAAGAACGAGTTTGAACAAATCACGCTGGACCATTCATTACTACAGGAACTCGTCGATCGCGGCTTCTATTCTCAGGAAGAAGCCCAGCGCTCAACAAACCGGAACTATGTAACCCGGGCACTGGGCGTGGGGCCGATCGTGGAAGTCGAGATCCAGGAAATCGAGGCCCAGCCCGACGATGTCTTCCTGCTCTGTTCAGACGGCCTGCCTGACATGGTTGAGGATGATGACATTCACTTAACTATCAGCACTTTTAGTGCTAGTCTTGAAACGGTAGGTAAGCAATTGATCCAACTTAGCAACGATCAGGGTGGCAAAGACAATATCTCGGTCATCCTGGCGCAGGTACTGGAACCTTTTCCGGCAAAAACCGGCATTTTTTCAAAAATCAAGCACCTCTTTCAATAGACGCGATATACCATGGCACGTTTAATACTAAGTATGAATGGTCAGAATATGGCCGAATACAACATGAATAAAGAGCGGTATACGATTGGCCGACTCCCGGACAACGATGTCCGGATCGTCAATCCGACTGTCAGTGGCCACCACTCACTGATTATCAATATCCTCAACGATTCATTCCTTGAAGACTTGAACAGCACAAACGGCACCTATGTCAACGGCAAGCTTATCAAGAAGCATGCCCTGCAACATGGTGACCTGGTGACTGTCGGTAAGCACCAATTACGCTACATTGATGCGGACACCGAAGAAGAAGATGACTATGATGATGAATTTGCGCGAACCATGGTCATCGATAGTTCCGAAGTAGCAACCCGAGTGAATGAGAGCGAAGGTGCAGTAGCCGTCGCAGAGGCACCGGTTGCACGACAAACGGAAACCATAGGCGCAGAAGACGGTGCCAGACCGATCCAAGTGGCAAAAATCCAGGTCCTGAACGGTACGTTTGCCGGTCGGGAGGTGCTGCTGAACAAGGCTGTGACGACGCTGGGCCGGGCCAAAGCACAGGTTATTGCGATTACCCGCCGGGCCGAAGGCTACAGCATTGTCAAAGTCGAAAATGAAGCAGACAGAGAACCACCTACCGTCAACGGGAACCCGCTGGAAGATCAGGCCCGCCCGCTGAAAGATAACGATGTGATTCAGATCATCGGCATCAAGATGGGGTTCTTCGCGAGCTGAGCAGCAAACGACCGGCTGCAACAATCCGGCTTGCTTATTCGTGCTGCCGCACGATCCGTGCACCCACTCCGGTCAGAAGTTCGTAGGAACTCATGCCTGCTTTGCCGGCCAGTTCCTCTACCGTCTGATTGCACCCCCAAAGCGTTACAACATCGCCTGGCCGGGCGCTCGGAACCTCAGTCAGATCGACACTGATCATGTCCATCGATACACGCCCGATAACCGGTACGTTGACATCAGCCACTTGCACCATGGCCCGATTCGATAACCGCCATGGATAGCCGTCAGCGTAACCGACATTGATAACACCGATGCGACTGTCTCGCGTGGCACGCCATTCAGCCCCGTAGCCAACCGTGCCGCCCTCATGAAGGTCGCGTACGACCAGCAGACGACCCTCAAGTAACATCGCCGGCTCAAGGCCACACTCCAGCGCTGTTCGGCTGTTCAGCGGTGAAACGCCATACAGCATCAGCCCGGGCCGTACCCAGTTACGACCGAAATAGCTCACCAATGATCCAGGAGCCACGGTTTCGGGCCAGCCGAGCACTCCCGCTGAGTTAGCAATACTGATGTCGCCAATCCAGTTACCGATCACCTCACCGAACAGTCTTAGCTGGTCCCCGGTCACGTTGCGCTGAGTTTCATCTGCGCATGACAGGTGGGTCATCAGGCACAGATCATCAGCGACCGCACTGCTGTCACGCAGGCGGTCAATCGTCTCCGCGGTATTCGCCGGCGCAATACCCAACCGCCCCATGCCGCTGTCAATCTTGAGCCAGACACGCACGGACTCACCTGTAACCGCAGTCGCCAGCGTTGCAACCTGTTCCTCGTCATGGACTACAACCTGCAGGTTATGGTCACGAGCCAGCGCAAGTGATTCTGCATCGAGCCACCCGCTCAGTACGACTATATCCTTATCAATACCGGCCTGACGCAGCTCAAGTGCCGCCGCGAACCGGGCAACGCCGAAGGCATCGGCAGCAGACAACGCCCGTGCCGTTGCGACCAGACCGTGGCCGTAAGCATCGGCTTTGATAACAGCCAGCACCGGGCAACCCGGAGCAGCTTCATGGACGCGTTGCAGATTGTGCCGCAGTGCCGTCGACCGAATTCTGGCGACGGCAGAAAATGCCACTAAAAGGCCTCGATTTCAGGCACGTAGTTTTCGAATTTTGTGTACTGACCCAGAAATGTCAGACTAAATTCACCCACCGGTCCATTACGTTGCTTGGCAATGTGGATGTCCGCGATGCCCTTGCGTGGCGTATCCTTGTCATAGACTTCTTCGCGGTAAATAAAAATAATCAGGTCGGCATCTTGCTCGATGGCACCCGACTCACGCAGGTCCGACATGATCGGTCTCTTTTCGACGCGCTGTTCCACACTACGATTAAGCTGTGACAACGCGATGATCGGCACCTCGAGTTCACGCGCCAGGGCTTTGAGGGAACGTGAGATTTCTGAAATTTCAGTCGCACGATTTTCAGTATTGCCGGTAACCTGCATGAGCTGCAGGTAATCTATGACGATCAACGACAGTCCATGTTGTCGCTTCAATCGCCTGGCACGGGCACGAATCTCGGTTGGCGATAAAGCCGGCGTATCATCTATAAACAACGGTGCTTCCTGCATCAGCTGAATCGCACCATTGATGCGTGGCCAGTCTTCATCATGTAACCGGCCATTGCGCAAACTCGACTGGTTCACGCGACCGAGCGAAGAGATCATGCGTATCGCGAGCTGCTCAGTCGACATCTCCATGCTGAATACTGCAGTCGGTTGCTGTTTCGACTGGTTCAGCGCGGCATTTTCGGCAATGTTAAGTGCCAGTGTCGTTTTACCCATCGATGGCCGACCGGCCACAATAATCAGGTCACCCTTCTGCAACCCGGCCGTCATTTCATCAAATTCGTTATATCCGGTAGCCAGCCCGGTCACAGCTTCCTGATTCTGGTAACGCTCATCGATCTGGTCGATCGTCTTACTGAGCACCTGGCGTAGTTGCACGAAACCGCTGCCACGGCGTTGCCCTTGTTCGGCGATCTCAAAGACCTTGCGCTCCGCTTCGTCAACCAGTTCGGTAATTCGCCGGCCTTCCGTGTGATAGGCGCTGGCTGCTATTTCATTGCCCGCCTGGATCAGGGCTCGCAATAGTCCGCGATCGTGGACGATCCGGGCATAGTCGGCAACATTGGCAGCACTCGGGGTATCCTGGACGAGACTGCCGAGGTAACCAAGACCGCCGACTTTGTCCAGCTGCTTATGGCTGTCAAGATATTCGGACAACGTAACCGCATCACACGGTTCGTTACGCTCAGACAGCGTACGAATGGCGGCAAAAATCAACTGGTGGTCGGGACGATAAAAATCGTCCTCACCGACGCGGTCAGCGACGCGATCCCAGGCACTCTTGTCGAGCATAAGCCCGCCCAGCAGGGCCTGCTCGGCCTGGACGGAATTTGGTGGCAAATTCAGCCGATCCGTTTCAGTAACAAACTGCTCCTGCTCTGGAATCGCACTTACCATTCGAATCGATCAACCTCACTCAGTGTCTGCGTCGTCCTGGGCCGGTTCTTCAGTAGTGTTTTCTTCATCACCTGCGGCCTCGTCCTCATCTTCGGTCTCGATTATAGCCGGCGGCTCACCATCCGAGATGACCTCAATCCGAATCATCACATTGAGATCTGACTGCAGGTGAATCTCGATCTCATGCTCCCCGAGCATACGTATGGGCCCATCGGGCAGGCGTACTTCACTACGTTCTACAGGTGCACCGGCAGCGGTACACGCCTCGGCAATATCAATCGTACCGATCGAGCCGAACAATTTGCCTCCCGACCCGGCGTTGGCTGTGAGTTGCAAAGCCAATCCCTGGATATACTTCGCGCGATCCTGTGCCGAGGCCATTTCAGAGGCCTGCTTGCGCTCAAGTTCAACGCGTCGCTCTTCGAAGATCGCTATATTCTCAGGCGTTGCGAGTGTCGCCTTGCCCTTGGGCAGCAGGAAATTACGCCCGTAACCGGAACGCACTTTAACGCGATCCCCGATATTACCGAGGTTTTCCACCTTTTCTAACAGGATGATGTCCATTGTTGTCGTTCTCCATCGACCGACTGATTATTAAACCATATTAAACTGCTTTTGCCCGGCGCAGCCCAAACCAATTATCTATAAACCCGACCATGACAAACAAAAAAAGCAACATAATAAGGAAGCCCGGGCCCAGCATCGCCGGCAAATACACCGGAATCAGCAAGAACCACGGCAACTTTCGTATCTCAACGTGCCAGTGCAGGACTGCGATACCCTGAAACAAAAAACCGAAGCCGGCAACCAATAACAGGTTCCCGGCCAGCGGCAGCATCCCCAGCAGCGACCCAACCCCGGCCACAGCTGCAATACCACCGATCACATAACCAAGCCGCAAGCCCAGAAATTGCTCCCGGACCGAAACGTCACCGACGCTACCAGCCCACCAGCAACCAAGCAGCAACGCAACGATCGAACTGGCCAGCGTACCGGTGATGAACAGGCCGCTCATAAACGGCACCAGCCCCATGATCGCATTCACATCTGTCAGTTCGACATTAAGGGCCTGCATTTGCTCAACAATAATCAGCAGTATTGGCCCCCAGAATTCTGCCGGGTTACCCACCAAGGCAGCGAAACCAACGATCGCTACACAGCCCAACACGATGACAGCCTGTATCGCCAGGGCCAGAGACCCGTACAGACCAGTCAATCCGCCCATCAGCAATGCAATACCCCAGGTCGATACACAGCTGAACAGGACTTGCACAACGCCCTCTCCAGCCACAACCGTCAAACCAAGCACTAAACCCAGCGCAATCAGGCAGTCCAGCAAACTCTCTCGCCAACCCTTTACCGTGGCCACACACACGACGATTGCCGCACTGATAACCCCGAACAAAGGCAGTAGTGTGGCAATAAGCGCAACCCGCGCGATCCGACGCTCAAGAAGCCACGCGCCTATAGCCGAACGCACAGGCTCAACCCCGGGCAACGAACTGGCGTTGCAACCGCTGGTTAGTGCTTATCAGTGTACGGCAGCAAGGCAAGATAGCGCGCCCGCTTTACAGCAGTGGCTAACTGCCGCTGATAATTTGTTTTGGTACCCGTGATCCGACTCGGTACGATCTTCCCGGTTTCTGTAATGTAATTACGCAGCGTTTCAAGATCCTTGTAATCGATCTCCTTTACGCCATCCGCGGTAAAGCGGCAAAATTTTCGTCGTCTGAAATATCTGCTCATGACAAATAACCTCGTTAACTGTCAGCGTCTGTTCTGGTGTCTGTTTCCGGGTCGGTATCAGCCGGTGCGCTATCTGCAACTTCAGCCGGTGCGCTATCCGCAACTTCAGCTGGCGGCACATCATCTACCGCTTCCTCGGTGGCAGCCGGATCCGACTCCGGTGTGTCGGCCACAGGGTTGGCCTCAGCAAAATCTTCCGACTCCGATGCCCTGGGCTTCGGAACTTCTGACTTCGGCTCCCCCGACTTGGCCAGAGGTGATGGCTCAGTAACCGCCGCGTCACGTTTGATGACCAGGTGACGCAAAACCGCATCGCTGAACTTAAAGGCACCGAGAATTTCCTCAAGTGCAGCCTGCGTGCACTCGATGTTCATCAGTACGTAATGTGCCTTGTGCAGCTTGGCAATCGTGTGGGTGAGTTGCCGACGGCCCCAGTCTTCGAGACGGTGTACCTGACCGCCACTGGATTTGACCATCTCGCCGTAGCGCTCGGTCATCGCGGCAACCTGTTCACTCTGATCCGGATGGACCAGGAATACTATTTCATAATGTCGCATATTTGCTCCCTATGGATGAATGCCACCCACTTAAGTGGTGCAGCAAGGAGGCCCGCTTTCACGGGACCGGGAATGCTACCGGACCGGGGCACCGTGAGCAAGAAAAATCGGCCCGGATACCATGAGATCGCCAATTTGTTGCAGGGGTGAGGGGGGGCTTTCCCTGGACGGTATTTTTCCGTCGGTTATCCTTCCGAAACCTTAAAGTCGCTTTAGCGGCGTTTCGGAAGGATAACCGACGGAAAAATACCGCCCAGGGAAAGGCCCAAATCAACCACACCCCCGCTGCCGCACCGCTTCATACAAACAAACACCGGCCGCAACCGAGATATTCAAACTCTCCACACTCCCCACCATCGGCAAACTCACCAACGTATCGCAATGCTCACGAGTCAGACGCCGCAAACCACGCCCTTCCGCACCCAATACCAACCCAACTGGCTGGTTTAGATCAGTGCCGAACAACGTCATCTCGGCGGCACCATCGGTGCCCACCATCCAGATGCCGGCATCACGCAGGACATCCATAAAGCGAACCAGGTTACCGACCTGGGCGACCAGCTGTGTTTCAGCGGCACCGGCAGCAACTTTGCTGACCGTCGCCGTCATCCCGACACCCCGGCTGCGGGCCATGACGACCAGATCCACACCGGCGGCATCGGCAGAACGCAAACAGGCACCGAAATTACGCGGGTCCTCGATACCGTCCAGGACCAGCAGTAAAGGTTGCTCCAGTTTCTCAATATGCTCCCGGGCTTCCGCTTCACCGAGCATGATCGATGGGCTGACCAATGCCGCAACCCCCTGATGTTTAGCGGTCCCGGTCAGTTCATCGAGTCGTGCCACGGCAACCCGGCGTACCTCCACATTCGCACGGTTGAGACGGTCACCAATACGGCCAAACCGCTTCGGTCCCAGGTCTTGCTGGATATAAACCTTCAGCACCCGCTCGGGCGAACGAGCGAGCAAGGCACCGACAGCATTGATGCCATAAATGACCCGCGGCTCTGCGTGTGACTGCCCACGCTTCACGATGCGCGGCGCCTCCGGCCTGCTCTTTTGCGCGGCCGGGCACGACCTGAAGATGCTGCTGCATCCTCAATCAGTTCAAAATCAATTTTGGCCTGTTCGATACTGACCCGTATCACCTTTACCTGCACGGCCTGGCCAAGTCCAAAACTCTTGCCGGTGCGTTCACCGGTCATCCGTAACCCACCGGCTTCACAGTGATAGTAATCATGGCCGATACTCGATACATGCACGAGGCCATCGACATACAGATCGTCAAGTGTCACAAATAAACCGAAGTGAGTAACACCGGTGACGACACCCGGCAGCACATCACCGATACGCTCCAGCATATAAACGCATTTGAGCCGTGCATCCACGTGGCGCGTAGCCTCTTCCGCACGCCGCTCAAGCATCGAGCATAGCCGCCCGGCCTGCTCCATCGCCGCCGCATCATAGTCAAAGGCACCCGGCTTGTTGCCATCGATAATATGCCCGATACCGCGATGGATGAGCAGATCCGGGTAGCGCCGGATAGGTGACGTGAAATGCGCATAGTTGCTGAGACCGAGCCCAAAATGACCGATATTGGTCGGCTGATAGACAGCCTGACTCAGGCTCCGCAATACGGCCACGGCCAACGACGCGTAGTCGGGTCGCTCGGTAATTTTCTGCAGCACCCGGTTCAAATGCAGCGGATCCTTCCGGGCCTGCTCGGGAATGCTGATGCCCAGGGTCTGCATCATCAGGCGTAATTCGTCAAATCGGTCCGGCTCGGGACCATCATGTACGCGAAATAATGTTGCCAGGCGGTGTTTACGCAAAAACCGGGCAGCCTCGACGTTCGCCGCAATCATGCACTCCTCGATCAACCGATGCGCATCGTTGCGAACCCGCCGCACGATACGCTCGATCTGGCCGGCCTCATTCAACTCAATAGCCACCTCGGGCAGATCCAGATCAAGCGCCCCGCGACGCTGCCTCGCTCTTTCAAGTGACTTATAAACTCCATATAAATTATTGACTTGCGAGATATACTTAAAGCCCTTCAGCTTTGCGGGATTGGACTTCTCACGCTGCAGACGGTCAACCTCATCGTAGGTCAGACGGGCAGCGGAGCGCATGAGGCCACGGTAAAACCGGGACTGCGTGACCTTGCCCTGCTCCGTCAGGTGCAGGTCACAAACCATGCACAGCCGCTCAACATTCGGTTTCAACGAACAGAGTCCGTTAGACAATGATTCAGGCAGCATCGGCACCACGCGATCCGCGAAATACACCGAGGTACCTCGCTGACGGGCTTCGCTGTCGAGGGGGCTGCCGGGAGGCACGTAATGTGACACATCGGCAATAGCGACGACTAACCGCCAGCCGTCTCCGGATCGTTCACCATACACGGCATCATCAAAATCACGGGCATCGGCACCATCAATCGACACCAGCGGCATATCACGCAGGTCGACCCGGTCATGCTTGTCGTCGGCACGAACCCGATCGCCAAGTGCCTGTGCCGCAGCCCGGGTCGCCGTATTCCACTCCGTCGGGATCTCGAATTGTTCGAGCGCAATATCGGTCAACATCCCCGGGTCGTCAGGGTTACCGAGGATCCCTACCACCTTGCCCTGGGCTTCGTGGCGCGCGGACGGATACTCGGTGATCTCGAGCTTGACGAGTTCACCGGATTTCGCGTCGCCACGTTGGTGAGCCGGCACAATGAAGGTATGGGGTACGCGCCCGCTTTCGACGACATAGCCGACCCCATGCTCACGCTGATACAACCCGACCACGGCTTGCTTGCCCCGTTCGAGAATCTCAACGATGGTGCCCGCATATTTACCGTTACGCATCGTTGACCCAACGCGTACCGCGACGCGGTCACCGTGTAACAGCGAACGCATTTCCTGGAACGGCAGGTAGACGTCGGTCGAACCATCGTCGGGTTGTAAAAACCCATAACCATCCGGATGCGCTGAGACGATGCCGGTTACGGCATCGATTTTCTTCAGCAAACAATATTCCGCCTGGCGATTTATCAATAATTGCCCCCCGGAGACGAGGCGCTGCAACTGACGCCGTAAAGCCTTGCGCGGCTTATCGCCCTGCACCGCAAGCAATTCGGCGAGGGCACCGAATGGCATCGGGACACCCTGTTGCTCGAGCGCCTGCATGATCGCCCCCGGCTCCGGAACCGGATGCTGATAAGCGGGTTGCTCAGTGCGCCGGGAATTGCCCTTGCGCCGTGGCGGCTGTCTGCGCTTCGTCACTTAGTTGTTATTTGGCTGATACGTCGCGTTGACAAGGATACAGGCTGCCAGTACAGTCCCGCCACTCGCTGATTCGTGATCACGCGAATCGAAAGCAGCGCCCAGGTGGCGGAATTGGTAGACGCGCTGACTTCAGATGCTACCAGGGCTAAGTGGGTAGGTGTAAGAATTAAGCGTATAATCACGCGGTTACAGACGGTGGGTGACCTGAGGTTTGATAACCCCCATCGTACTTGTAGTGTGCGGGTACGCATCAGTTTTCATGACTGAGCGTGTAAGCATTGCCCAGGTGGCGGAATTGGTAGACGCGCCAGCTTCAGGTGCTGGTCTACGTAAGTAGGTGGAGGTTCAAGTCCTCTCCTGGGCACCATAATTCCTTGAAACCCTTTGTTCATAAGGGTTTACACGCTCGCTAAGTCAAATGTACCCAAGGTGATACACCGAGGTGGTACATCGCGCCTTGCGAGGTGTATTTATGGCTGCCACTCAATTTCTTATCCGTAACCGTCATTGTAATGTCTGGTACGGACGAATCGTCATACCGTTAAAGCTACGAGAGCATTTTAACGGCAAGCGTGAGCTTCGAAAATCCTTAGGCACGTCTGATCGAACGACGGCAAAAAGACTGGCCTTGGAATTCTGGATAGAATGCCAGCATGGATTTGACCGACTAGACGATAACCTGAAAGCCTCGTTTACCAGCACTGCACAGTTTGTGACGTGGATGACAGAGGGTTTGACGGGAAAGGAGACGCTGCTTCATATGCCACCGCAGAAGAAGATCCAAAATTTTTTGGAGGGACGGAGCGAAAAACGCTACCTTGATATCAATGATGCGTTTGGCAACAAAACGATCATTAATCTCGGTGATCCCGAGAAAGAAGCTGCGCTCGCCTTAAAACTTCAGGAAAAAGCTGCCGAACTGCTTGAGCGATACAAAGACAATCCAGCCATGCTGGATCGTCTGTTTGTACCCCGTCAGCCAATGTTGGACAGAATAGCCTGATTGTTTAAGAGACGATTTTAGCTCATCGTTAACCCTGAGAGGAAACGATGATGACAGGAAAAGCCAACAAACCAAGCGCAGAAAAGACGGTCCGCGATATACGCCGCGCCACCAGGCGGCGTTATTCAGCAGAAGAGAAGATCCGTATTGTTCTGG
>NZCC01000020.1 GCA_002688175.1 Chromatiales bacterium | reverse complement strand
ATCGAATTTGAAGACCGTTTGGTCGACTACATTTGAAACTGGCAGTTACACAGAAATATTTACAGTCTCATACTTTCCGTAATTTCAATTTCAAGCAATCTGGAATTTTCGCCGGCCAGTTGAATAGCAGATTCTATTGTCTCCTTGAACTCTTTATGCATGAATTGCCTGAGTGATACATTCACTGCAATTTTATCGATTGGAAGTTGATGTTCTCGCCATTGCTTCAACATACGAGCGGATTCAAATAATACCCATCTTCCGAGAGGGATGATCAATCCCGTCTCCTCAGCAACCGGAATGAATTCGGTTGGTGAAATTGGGCCAAGATCTTTATGGAACCAACGCAGCAGGGCTTCTCCCTTAGTTACCTTGCCCGTTTCGAAACTCATTTGCGGCTATACGTATAAGGTAAACTCTTCGTTTTCAACCGCCTTGCGTAATTCAGTTTCAAAAGAAACCCGGGCCTGTACTGTCTCCTTCATTTTCGGTTGGTAATATCGCCACGTATTACGTCCTGCTTTTTTGGCCTCATACATCGCCAGATCAGCTTTGAACAGCAATTCTTCCAGATCTTTACCATCTTCAGGAAGTCTGGCAATGCCGATGCTGGCGCCTAATTGATGTTCTATTCCCGCGAGGTTGATGGGTTGCCTCAGAGCGTGAATAATTTCATCCGCCGCTTCGGCTACTCTTGTTTTGTTTGCCATCTGAGGCAGAAAAACCGCGAATTCGTCGCCCCCTATACGTGCTACTGTCGTGCTGGAAGAGAAGGTTCTTTTAATACGTTGGCCGATCAAATTGAGTGCCCGGTCGCCGGCAATATGTCCCGCGATATCGTTTATGGACTTGAAAAAATCGAGATCGATGTACAGCAGAGTGCCGGCAAAATCTCCATTAGTTGAATTGACCAGGGCCTGATCAACACGTTTTGCCAGCAGGCGTTTATTTGCCAGCTGGGGCAGTTCGTCTCGGCTGGCCTGAAACTCGAGCTTGCGATGCCTTTCAATTGTCTCAAGAGCCAGAGCCAGTCTTTCAAGGCTGCCTTCCAGCAGTTCTGTAAAAATTGAGCTAATTTTATTGTCATCTGCGGAGATTACAATAAATGCGCGCATAAGATTATTTACATGAACCGGATATGCAGCAGTGTTTCTATCTGTTTCCAGCAACAGTCTTATCTCATCTGGTAGTAAATCAGCCTGGATTGAATCCGAGTGTTCCATTTTTTTCAGGTTTGCAATGTCTGGTTCCGTAAGATTGCACTTGATATTTTCAATGGACATAGTGCCCGGTATATTTTTATATACATTGGCCTTGCAGGAGGTTGGGGTATCCAGCAGTACTACCATAGCTTGAGACAGTTCTTTGTTGCCGACCAGAAGCTGGATGAGCAATTGGCATACGGAACCCAGGTCCTTCTTCGAAAGCAGAATGCGATCAATTTCAGAGAAGGAATGCAGCGTTTTAATTTGACTGCTGATATTTGACGACATCGTGTTTATCGATCGGGCGAGTCGGGCAAATTCAAGTGGGCCCGATTCCGCGATTTGTTGGGAATGGTCGTGGCGAGCAATACGCTTGACCCCGGCCATCAATCCATCGATTGGCTGCATGGTCTTGCGGATATGAATCGTTGCCGCCAGGAGTGGCAGCAGAACCAGAATTAGCAGGATTTGTATGTAATCGCCCCTGGAAAACATTGACCAGAATTCGTTAGGACTGTCCGCAATGGTCTGTGTAATGATCCAGGTTTGCGCATCAAACTGGCCGGTTAGAAATAATTCCCAGTAAGCGGTTTGCCAAGTATCAGCATTAGTTTTCCACTCAAATATACCGGTACGTGAGGTATTGATATCGAGGGACTTTGATTCGATTGGTGGCATATTATTATTCGCGCAGAACAATCGTGTACCATCACGTAAAAATATACAGCTGTTATTATTTCCAACCAGTTCAGCCATATTCCAGATAAATTCAGAGTCGAGCCGACCAACCAGAAACAGATTTTCAGTTTGCAGATCTTTGTCTATGGGTACCGCAATTGAGATATACTTTTCGTCCGATACTTTGCTGTCATCAATCAGAATTTTAGATAAATCATTTTTTGTCTGGCTTTCCAGATAGCGGAAATCCAGTTTGTCAAAAATTGGCGCCAAATTGCCGCCATCAATTGTCATCGTTTCCGGATCGAACGAGTCAGTAATCGCCAGGGTCAATAATTCGTTGGAGGTTCTGAGTTGGCTGAGAAGAGCCAGGCCGAGTGAATGGCTATCATTCTGCAGCCTGACGAGCAAATGTTCGTCGTTGTTTTTGTCGTTCGTATAATTTGCCAGCAGTGTGATAGAAATTGACGGGACGAGCGCTGCGATCAGAAAGACACTTAGTGTTCGACGGCCAATACTGCTGTTCAGTGCGAACCAACGATCAGAGAAGATCCTCATTTAATAGTTTTCGGCAATACCGACAAAGGCCCCGTTGTTTGCTCGTAGAACGTCATCTTTGCTTTTTTTTGGCGGTCAGCGGGGCAGCCGATTGTCCGTCCGGACCCATGCTGTACAGATCATAGTCAGTATTAAGCGGGACGAGATTCTTGTTTTTCCTTGCAGCACCCCGATTTGCTCCCGCCAGATTTACGTAAACATAGGGGGCGCCCCAGGGATCGAGCCACTCGCGATCAATTGCGTTTAGATTCGGCGGCGAATTGTCGCCATTATTCAACCGATATCTCTCTATAACGATGGAGATTATTCCAATGTCACTGATAGCTTTTGCGCTCTCGGCGCGGACAACGTAGGCTCGGTAGGCAGGTACAGCAAAAGTGGCTACCAGCGCAAAGACCATCAGGGCAATCAGCATCTCAACGAGAGAAAACCCGAATCGTCGATGGTGTTCTGATGAAGCGAGCATACCCATTTCCTGCTGAAGACATATCCATCAGGATTATTGTGGAACCTGGGCAGAGGCCCCATGAAATGGGTCACATATTTGACATATTTTGGACGGCCCTTTTTTTGTTTCATTTATGACAGGATTCTTCTTGCCCCTTGGAATATGGGGAATCAGACCAATATCACTTAAGTCTGATGGAGCAATCAGGGATATATAAGGATCTGGCAATAGCATCGACCACAACGGGTTGCCGAGATGCTCATGCGTCCCTGTATTTTGAGCGTTGGTTCCGGCACCAGTTCGGATAATGACTACCGATAGTTGATAGTGTGCTGCCGGTAAGATTGAATTACGCAACACTGAATTTGGAGTAGAGAATGGCTGAAGTAGATAAGGTTTTCGTTATATTGGATCCGACCACCCTGGAGCAGCCCTCCCTGATCATGGCCGAATCAATTGCGAAGCGAGGCGCTAAAGCTGCATTACATGTGTATTGCTCCCTGAATGAAAAATCAATCCAGGCAGAAGCCGGGGTTGAGCCGGAGCAGACTTATGCAAATGCCAGGGAACGAGTAGAGGATTGGATAGAACGCCTGGTGGCACCCAGTCGTGAGCTCGGGCTAAGCGTTGAGACCGAAGTGGAAATCAGCGAGAACTGGCGAACGGCAACAGTTGCGGCGGTCGCAAGGCAGAACTGCCTGCTGGCCATCAAAGCAAGGTCACCGATGAACAGTCGGCGGCGATTGTTTCGGGAAGCTTCTGACTGGCAGCTGCTGCGGGACCTGGTTTGTCCTGTCTACCTGGTCAAGACTTCACCCACCCGGCGGCCAGGTAAGGTGCTGGCAGCAATCAAACACCGCACGGAGAAACGGGTCTACACCGAAGCAAACGAGTTGATTATTCAGACAGCACGTGGAATAGCGACCGGTTTTGATGCAGAGCTGCATGTTGTTACCGCCTATAAGAATGATTTCTACTATCCGGACCGACAGAAATTCGCAGATCGCTGCGGCCTTCCAAGGAATCAGGTCAGGGCCGAAATGGGCGCATCCGCCGAGGCAATTACCAAGGTCGCAAAGGAAATTGGCGCAGACCTGGTCGTCATTGCCAGAGTCGGTAAACAAAGTACGAAACGTGATGTTGGCCACACAGCTGAAAAAGTTATCGCTACGCTGGATACCAACCTGCTGGTGCTGCCGTTGACTGAATCCACCTGACCGTCAGCCTAATGCAACCAATCAGGCCTTCTTTACTCTTGAATATGAAGGATGTCGTGGCCGGGTGTCTGCTACTATCAGTTGCTACGTGGGTAACAAAATACAGCAACAATTCGTAACACTGGACGGTCAGTGGGGGACCCGGCAGGTACATTACCGGCGTACGGGCACAGGGCCGTTGCTGCTGATGCTGCACCAGTCCCCGCAGTCATCACGTGAACTGATCCCACTGATGGAGTTGTGGAGCGAGTATTTCACGATCGTGGCGCCGGATTCCCCGGGCTATGGCCTGTCCGATCCATTGGGTGTCGATGAAGCAGAGCTGAGTGATTTTGCCACTGCCGCGATAGAGTTCATGGATGCCATCGGTGCTGGTCGCTTCGGCATCTACGGGTTTCACACCGGGGGCATGATCGGGGTTGCGATCGCGCATGGTTATCCCGACCGGGTGACGAGTTTCGCCTGCAATGGCATAGCTGTGCCCACAGATCAGGAACTTGAGGAAATCCTCTCCGTCTATATGCCACGCTTCGAGCCGCGCTGGGATGGTGGTCACCTGGCCTGGGCCTGGGCCAAGAACCGGGAACAGACCATTTTCTTTCCGTGGCATAACCATACGCTGGACGGGCGTATGGATTTTCCGATGCCATCACCCGAGCACCAGCAGATTAGCATTCGGGAATTTCTCCGTGCCGGGTATCACTATCATGTTGCTTACCGGGCGGCATTCGCATTTCATGCCGAACGTGTCGTGCCGGAGCTGAAAGTATCCGGGTTGATTACGTCGGCAACCTGGGATCCCATCCAGCCACATTTGGCACGCCTGACTCATGAACCGGGCTGCGTATGCATCACTGAATCTGACACGCTGGAAGAGTCCCTGGAACGCTGTCTTGAGCAGGTCCGGACCCATACCGGCGACGGACTGCCTGCGACACCGGCGACCACACCGGTGCCGGGGCGGTTGTGGAACCAGCGGGTTGAGACAGATGGGGGTTCAGTATTGGTTAAACGCGGCGGACAAGACTCGGCTGTTCCCGTTGTAGTCCTGCATGGTGCCGGGGGCTCGAGTGCGACCGTTGCTTCCATCGCGGCGGGACTGGCTGAAACCCGTAGTGTCCTGGCGATTGATCTGCCGGGTCATGGTGAAACCGAATGCGATCCGGATCCCGACGGTATCACGATGGCAACCTGTGCGGCGCTGGCTCTCGAGGTTCTGGATAAGCTCAATCTGCCGGTCGTTGACCTGGTTGGTGTTGAGGGTGGCGCATTTGTGGCGCTGGAAATGGCGGACCGTCACCCGGACCGTGTCGGCCGGCTGACGTTGTTGCATCCGCCGGAACTAAATGCAGAACAGGCCGATGCGTGGCGTGAGTCAGGCCTGCCGTCCTTTGAACCAGACTGGTTTGGCGGGCACCTGTTGCACTGCTGGCATATGGTTCGGGACAGCCGCTTGTACTTTCCATGGTTTCAGCGTGATCAAAAGGGTATCCACTGGCAGGAACCGGAACTGGATAACCGGCGGCTGCAACAGGAAGTTACCGAGTACCTGAAGGCGGAGGGCGCCTGGCAGGAACTGTTGCGTGACCAACTGGCGTACCCGCTGTTGGAGAAGCTCGCGGTGAGTCGCGATAAAATTGCCCTGTGTGCTTCTCCCCGGAGTCCCTGGTACGGTGTCACCGAGTCGCTGGCGACCCGCACAGAGCTACCTTTTTCTGTTTTACACGACACCCCTCGGAAATGGGGAGCAATACTGGCAGCGACGCTTTCGCCTTGAGCCCGGTAAAGCAGGCGCAGTGGCCGGCAGATCAAATTCACGACAGGGATTCAATACGGTAGCGCTTATCTCGTCGCGTTCTCAGAGTCGGCGGTTAAGTGCCGGCAAAGATTCGGGTTAGGCTGTTTGTGACGGTATACTCGATAGGTACCTGTCAGCACCCATGACAGGGTCAATGATTCGTTAGCGCTGAATGCCTGGTGTTTTGCGGAATGGATGATGAGACTTACAGCCTAGAGCATAAATACACCAGAACATCGGGTTCTGTATTCCTGACCGGCAGCCAGGCGCTGGTGCGGCTGTTGCTGGTTCAGCGGCAGCGCGATGTGTTGCAGGGTCTGAATACCGCCGGCTTCGTGTCCGGGTATCGGGGTTCACCACTGGGTATCGTTGATCAGCAGCTCTGGAAAGCCGGGCAACTATTACCGACGCACCACATTCATTTTCAGCCCGGCGTCAATGAGGAACTGGCGGCCACTGCCGTGTGGGGCACTCAACAAGTCGGGCTGTTCGAGGGTGCTCGCTACGATGGCGTGTTTTCGATGTGGTACGGCAAGGGACCGGGGGCAGATCGTAGCGGCGATGCGTTCAAGCATGCCAACTCGGCGGGTACGGCCAGGCATGGTGGCGTGCTGGCCATCGCCGGCGATGATCATGGTTGTAAATCCTCGACCTTGGCTCATCAGAGTGAGTACGCATTCTTCGATGCGTCGATCCCGATATTGCATCCGGCCGGTCTGCAGGAATTGCTGGATTTCGGCATCCTGGGTTGGGCGATGTCGCGTTACAGTGGGTGCTGGACCGGCTTTAAGGTTACTGCCGAACTCATTGAATCTTCAGGTGTTATTGATGCGGGCATTGAGCGTATTGAAATTAAATTGCCGGCAGATTTTGTGCTTCCGGAAGGCGGGTTGAGTTCACGCTGGCCCGATCCTTCACTCGATCAGGAATATCGATTACAGGAGCAAAAGTTGCCGGCGGCGCTGGCATTCGTGCGGGCTAACGGCCTGAATCGTGTGATGGTGAACGCTTCCCGACCACGCCTGGGTATCGTGACGGCCGGCAAGAGCTATCTGGATGTCTGTCAGGCGCTGATTGATCTGGGTATCGATCAGGCCATGGCCGATGAGATGGGCCTTACTGTGTATAAGCTGGGTATGCCCTGGCCCCTGGAGCCTGAAGGGATACGGCAGTTTGCGGGTGACCTTGAAGAAATATTAATTATCGAGGAAAAGCGTCCCCTGATTGAGGATCAGCTTAAGGGAAAACTGTACGGGTTATCTCTCAAAGGTCGGCCGCAGATTATCGGCAAGTTCGATGAACACGGGAACAAGTTGCTGCCTTCCACCGGGGAGCTGTCACCGGCGAAGATTGCCCGGATCATTGCCGGCCGCCTTGAGCGATTTGGCGATTACCCTTTTCTTAATGAACGCGTGGAGTTTCTTGCCCGCAAGGAAGCGGCGTTGGAGAAACTTACCACTAACCTCGAGCGTACCCCGTATTTCTGTTCCGGTTGTCCTCACAACACATCTACCCGGGTACCGGATGGCAGCCGAGCGATGGCCGGCATTGGTTGTCATACGATGGCCGTCTGGCGTGATGCAACGACCGCCACTTTCACCCAGATGGGTGGCGAGGGTGTCACCTGGATTGGTCAGGCGCCATTTACCGAAACGTCCCATGTGTTTCAAAACCTGGGTGACGGTACCTATTTTCATTCGGGACTGTTAGCTATTCGCGCTGCCGTGGCTGCCGGCGTAAACATAACTTATAAGATTCTTTGTAATGGGGCGGTGGCCATGACCGGCGGCCAGCCGATGGATGGTGAGCTGACGCCGGCCAGCATTACTCACCAGGTTTACGGCGAGGGTGTTGGCCGCATTGTCGTGGTCAGCGATGAGCCCGACAAGTATGGCAAGGCCGATAATTTTGCCGCCGGGGTAACGATTCATCATCGCCGGGAAATGGCCAGACTGCAGGGTGAATTGCGGACAACCCCGGGGGTCACAATACTGGTCTATGACCAGCTTTGTGCGGCTGAAAAGCGCCGCCGCCGCAAAACCATGCCGGCGGCTCCGCGACGTGTATTTATCAACGAATGGGTGTGTGAAGGCTGCGGTGACTGCAGTGCCGTGTCCAGTTGCTTGTCGGTAGTGCCACTCGAGACCGGGCTTGGACGCAAGCGGATGATTAATCAGAGTAACTGCAACATGGATTACAGTTGCCTGGATGGCTTCTGTCCGAGTTTTGTAACGGTGGAAGGCGGTCAGTTGAAACAGCCTGCGCCAGAACCGATGGCGGAGTACGAATTGCCGGCACCGGACCAGGTTGACCACGATGGTGTTTACAGCATCCTGATCGGTGGTATCGGCGGCACCGGCGTGGTCACCATAGCCGCGCTGCTGGGTACTGCGGCACACCTGGAAGACAAGAATATCCAGGTATTGGACCAGACCGGCCTGGCACAGAAATTTGGTGCCGTCATGAGTCATGTGCGAATTGCCGAGCGAACGCAAAGAATTCATACCGCTCGTATTCCAGCCGGCGAGGCGAACCTGTTATTGGGTTGTGACCTGGTCGTGGCGGCCAGCAAAGAAGCGCTGGGTAAACTGGATCCGCAAAGCAGTCACACGGTGCTCGATACTTACGAGGAAATGACTTCCGGATTTTTAGTGCAGCGGGATTTTAAATTGCCCGGCTGTGATCTGCGTGATGCGATCCGGAAAAATACTGCACCCGGGCAGATCCACGAGATCAATGCCACGGGACTGGCCAGCCACTTATTGGGCAATAGCATCGGTGCCAACATGTTATTACTTGGTGTGGCCTGGCAAAAAGGCCTGATACCGCTTGAGGAGAGCTCTATCTTCAGGGCTATCGAAGTAAATGGTGTTGCCGTGGCGGAAAATATACGGGCCTTTTCGCTGGGTCGTCGGGCTGCCTGTGATCCTGAAGGACTGCAAAAACTATTACCCGGTGTTTCTGCGGAAAGTAAATCAGATCAAAGTCTTGAAGTACTGATCAATCTGCGGGTTGAATATCTGTGCGATTATCAGGATCGGGCTTATGCCAACCGTTATGAGCAGGTTGTGCGTGAGGTGGAGCGGGTAGAGGGTGAGTGTAGTCATGATTCGGCAAGGCCGGTTACCGAGGCGGTCGTGCGTAATCTGTTTAGACTGCTGGCCTGCAAGGATGAATACGAAGTTGCCCGCCTGTATACATCAACACCATTTCTGACTGGGTTGCAGGACCGGATGGAGGGTGACTACCGGATTCAACTGCACCTGTCACCGCCGTTGCTGGCACGAACCGATCCTAAAACGGGGTATCCGGAAAAAATTGTATTTGGCAGCTGGATGATCTCCGCCATGAAGATCCTGGCGCGGTTAAAGTTTTTGCGGGGTTCATGGCTGGATTTATTTGCCTACAGCAAGGATAGAAAGGCCGAGCGCCAGTTATTGGTTGATTATGAAGCCTCGATTGAAAATATCATCCAGTTGATGAGGTCCGGCAACCTTCCGCTGGCAATGGAACTGGCGGCATGGCCGGATGAGGTGCATGGTTTCGGTCCGGTTAAAGCGGCGGCGATGGTTCAGGCCACGAAGCATCGCGAAGCGCTAATGCAACAAGATTGATTGCAAATTTCTGGTCGGAAAAGGTGCTCACTTTCCCCGGGGCTTTATGCAATTTCTATTTGGCGTCTAAAGCAAAAGCTATCAGGTAGTCTGCAACCTTTTGCCGGTAGTAGGCGTGATGTCCGCCAGCCGCCACCACGACGAATTGCCGACCGTTGACTTCATAAGTCATCGGTGTTGCCATTGCTGCGGTCGGCAGTTCCCATTGCCACAATTGCGTACCGCTATCGATATCGAAGGCGCGAAATTTCTCATCCGAAGTGGCACCGATGAATATCAGCCCGCCGGCCGTTGCAATCGGTCCGCCGATACCCGGAGCGCCATATGTCAGGGGCAGCGGTAAGGGTATAAGTTTATCGAGAGTCCCCAACGGCACAGACCACATGATCGTTCCGGCCTGCATATCGATGGCCACCAGCGAATACCACGGTGGTTTGGTGCACGGTGCGCCGAATGGCGAGAACAATTGCGGTACGCCGCGTTCGATCGCATAAGGTGTTCCTTTTATATATCCGGGTGGTCCACCGGGAATTCCGGCCATGGGCAGTTTCGCCGTTTGTGGATTGACTGCCTCGTTAGGTATCAGTCGAACAAAGCCGGGAATGTTCTGGGCATTGGTGATGAGCAAGTTTCTGCTGCCGTCAAAAGCCCCCGTACCCCAGTTACTGACCATGCCGGGGCGAATAGCTGTGCCGCGTGTCGTGGGCGGTGTGAATAACTCGCCATGTCGTAGTGAGGCAATTTTTTGCCGGCAATAATTCTTGTCATAGAACGTGAAACCCCATGCATCGTCAGTGGTTAACCCGGTCTGTACAAGGGGTGGTGGTGCGGTGGGGAATGGTTGGGTCGGTGACAACAGGTCGCCTTCGACACCATCTGTCGTGACGGGTCGCTCTTCAATCGGAAACAGTGGCTCGCCTGTTTCGCGATGGAATGCAAAGACGAGTCCGTGCTTGGTGAGCTGAATGACGATCGGTATGAGTTCATCGTCGCGACGTATATCGACGAGCATCGGTTGGGAGGCCAGGTCCCAGTCCCATACATCATGATGTACGAGCTGGTAATGCCATACGACTTTGCCCGTTTTTCCTCTTAGCGCTACGATTGAGTTGGCGTATCGGTTGTCGCCAGGCCGTGTACCACCATAATAATTTGGTGATGCACTTGAGGTCGGCAGAAATACCAGGTCACGCTTTTCATCGACCGACATCAGGCTCCAGACGTTGCCGCCACCCGTGTGGATGAGTGCCTCTGCATCCCAGTTCTCTGCTTGTGGATCATCCGGGTTTCGGGGCACAGGGTCGAATTGCCATTTGAGTTTGCCATCTTGTGCAGCAAAAGCGCGTACTGCCCCGCTGGGCGCATTGGCCTGGCGAAATTTTGCACCGACCGATGAGCCGATGATGACCGTGTTGCCGACAATGGCCGGTGGCATATAAGTGCGAACACTCGGCGTGTCGGTTGCGGGTGGAGTGCGATTAATAAATGGTGCCAGTTCAACCGTGCCCCGTTGGCCGAAAGTCGGGCAAGGATTCCCCGTTAATGCATCAAGCGCTATCAGTCGCTGATCCAGCGTGGCAAGAAAGATTCTTACCGCACAGTCTGTGCCGGGGCTGGCCTCTTGATCGGTCCACTGCGCAATGCCGCGACACTTGAACTGTGCATTGCGGTCTTGCCGCGCGATGTCTGGATCGTAACGCCATCGTTCCGCTCCGGTCGCCGGGTCCAATGCAAACACCCGGTTAAAGGCATCGCAGAACACCAGGTGTCCTCCGGCAGTCGCCGATAACAGGATGGGTGTGGCCTGCAAGCCATAGGATCCACCGAGTTGCATCGGACCCTGGCCATTACCCGTGCGGAAAACCCAGGCAGGCTTTAACTGCTGGATGTTATCCCGGTTAATGTGTGTCAGCGGTGAAAAACGTGAACCGCCGCGATCGCCGCCATGATCAGGCCAGTCCTGAGCAACTGCGGATGTTAATACCAGGCAGGTAAGTGCGATCCAGGTTCGCATGGGTTATTTCCGTTTGCGCCGGCCAAGTTCTGTCGCGCTGGCGTCATCGATACCATTGATCACATCAGCAAATAAACGTGTGGTTCGCTCCAGCCCGGCCGGGCTGATGGTGTCGAGTTGATCGCCGCTGGAATGAAACCAGAGGTTGGCATCCATAAGCTGGACGACCGGGATGCGGGCCTTGAAGAAATCATAGGCATCACCATTCGGTCGCCGGTTCACCGTACCTTCGATGACGACACCGTAGCGGGCCGCAGCCGCCTGGAAGAAAGACAAAACGCGTTCATTGCCGTTGGAAATCGTCAGCGTGCGCCAGCCTTGCGAATTGGTCGTGACGAGTTGACCCGGCACGGTGCCCCGGGACATTTTCAATGGGCCGCGAAAATAACTGAGCAGCGATGACGGGTGTTCGATATTCAAAACGAGCACAGCCTTTGCCACGATCTCGGGATGGTCGTTGATAAAAGCCTTGGCACCATCCGAAAACTCATGATGGGCACTGGTGCCGACAAATAGCAGGTTGCGTTCCGGCGGTATCCGGTCCGGATCAGAGAAATACTGCGCCAGTGCCAGCATGGCGGCCAGACCGCCGGCGTTATCATTGGCGCCTTCGAAATAACCGTCGAGATGGGCGGTAATCAGCAGGTACTCGTCAGACCGGCCCGGCACGAGTCCCAGTACGTTTTTGCCCAGCCAGCTTTCGCGAACTGAGGCTCGCATGGAAATCCGTGCTCTAAGCGGTTGTTCCTTTCCGGCTGCTGCAATGGCCGCTTCGAGGAAACGCCCATCATGTCCGCCGAGCAAGAAGCAGGGCGCTTCATCAGATCCAACTTGTTCGAGAGCATATTGATGATTGCCCGGACCATCCACGACAGTGATGACGGCGATGGCACCTGCCTGCACGATCTTTTCTATATGGCCCCGTGCACTTTGAAAGAATGGATCGCTCTGTAAGACTGAATGGACGACAGCAATCTTGCCGCTCAGATCGTGGGCCAGCAGATCCACGGGCCGTCCGAGGCCAACGTATACGAGTTCTGCCTCGAGATCCTGAACATCCATTGCACCGGCCTCAAGTTGCACGGCAGGAAAAGCAGATGTAAAGGTATAATCAGTCGTCCCGTTACCGTAGGCAGAATCACCGATCAGCGTGACCTGCCAGTCTTCGGGCCACCACTGCCGGCCACCTTGTACCGTTTCCGTGTGTACATCGGTGAGTCCGAATGCACGCATCTGATCTGCAAGATAATCTGCCGTTGCTTGTTCGGCAGCATTGCCGGCGATTCTGCCACGGTATTTTTGACCTGCAGGCTGATGTTCCAGCGTGATAGCAACGATGTCCCTGAGGTAGCTATATACAGCCGTTCCGTTAAGCGCAGCATCGGCATTAGCATCGGCGGGTAATGCAAGCGGCAAAGATGCCAGGTCCGGCGACAGATACGCTGCGCGGTTGGCATCGGAGCGGCGTTGATGATTGTCGGGTAGTTTCAGATCGAACCAGGCTTCACCAGCGGATGCCGGCATGATCTGCAGCATGATAAATGCAATAGTGAAGACCGTGGTGGATAACAACCCATGTAGTTTTTTACTCCGTTGCGATGGCCGGCATCTGATCCTGATCCGCGCTAATGACATAGAGGTTCTCGCTACAGATTGTTAATTGGCAGTATACCTTGTTGCTAATTGCCTCACAGGCAGGGTGTGCGAAGTTGCTAGCGAAACCACCTCGAATCGGGGTAGCGCTGTGCCAGGTATCGATCGAATCCCAGCCACCGGCCCGACGGCCACAGCAAAAAAATTATATTCAGGATAAAGAATGGAATCAGTGAGGCGTCGTAGTAGCCGCCGATAGCCAGATTCAACAGAATAAACAAACTCATCCATGCAGCCCAGCGGGTGGTCGTGCCAAGGAGTAATCCTATGGCCGCGTATAGTTCGCCGATGGTCACTACCCAGGCTACCGGTTCTACCAGTGGAATGGCGAATGACTGGAGGTAGAAAACCGCAAAGCTGTCCGGCGGCATCTCGGTCAGACGGTCGAGGAAAATCTCGTGCAGAATATCGGTGGTCAGCCAGCCCTTATTGATCTTGTTGATGCCTGCGGCCAGCCAGAAAATACCGAACAGGGTGCGCAGAAAAATATGTATACCGATGCCGAGTGTTCGCACCGGGTGCTGCCGGATCCAGGGCCAGGTCCAGATATTGGTGTATTTGTCGATGGTCGACATCATGAGGTGTCTTGCCCTGGGTTCTGTCGGGTTATGGTATCCAGCGATTCCCATAACGGCATGCGCTGGCAAAAGCCGATGGGTTGTGATGAAGCAGAGTCCTGCAGCCAGTGTCTCGTGACACGATCGATCACATGGTCATCAAGGGAAATTCTCGCGGGGTCCAGGGAAAGATGCGCGTGAACAATCTTCGCTTTGCTCCAGTTTCCATCTGTCACCGTGTAAATTTTGACGGGCCGGGAATGGCCCGTGCTGGCCAACGAGTCCGTATCGAAATTGGCGATGAACCATTCCCAGATGGTAGCCATCTGGGACCAGAATGTGCGCGTCTGCAAATGATAGAGCGTATAGCTGCGTCCCTCCGGGAGATGCGCGTAAGATGTTTCGTGGTCTTCGGCTTCGCACAACACGATGGCTTCACACATGGTGCAAATCTCACCGAAGCGGCCAACGAGGAAATAGTCGGCGTAAGCGGGGTTGTTCACCTGGCTCAATAACGGAAAAGAGAGGGCTATTAATACCGCAGAAATTGCCAGGCGATTAATTATTTGCATTGCGCTAATTTATTTTGCTCAATTTCTGGTACCTGAGGTTAATATAATACAGATCGACAGCAAGGCAATGCGTATGATTTTAATTATCCACCAGGAGCCTTGAAAGCATGAAAATTGATGTGATTCTCGATGCCGGTCTGCCGGCACAGCAGGTTGAGGAGCTCGGCCTGTTAGCGGATCGTTATGGAATTAACACGTTGTGGGGTTCCTGTTTTGCATCCCGTCGTGATCCCTTGCTGACCATGGCCGGGCTGGCTCGTTTAACCACCCGGGTACGTCTCGGGATCCTGCCGGTCAGTCCTTACGAAGTGCACCCCTTGCGGATCGCCGATTCATTGCTGACCTTCAATGAGTTCAGTAAGGGCAGGGGGACTATCCTGATCGGTGGCCTAGGCCATTCGACCATGCGGGTGACAGGCCTGCAGCCGATCCGGCGGCTTGACGCGGTGCGAGATTGTGTGTCGATTCTGAAAGGGATTTCACCGGATGCACCGCTTAATTACACCGGGGAGCAGTATCAACTCACCGACTATTGCCCGGAGTGGGCGACGGCCACTCCGCCGCTGATCTATGTAGGTGCTACCGGTCCCAACATGCTGCGTATGTCCGCCACCCTGGCCGACGGCGTGATGATGTCCGATGTGCCCCTGTCCCGGATGGAGGAGGTTACCGGTTATATCGATCAGGGTTTGAAAGATGCCGGGCGTAACCGGCAGGATTTTCGCATCAATAACTTCTTTGCCTGGCACATTAAGGAGAACCGGGAGGAGGCCCTGGCGGAGGCGCGCCAGGGCCTGATCTGGCGTGGCCTGTTACAGGAGTGGCATATCTCGACATTCCTCGATGAAGCAGAATGTGCATTGGTGGAGGCTAACCGGCCCGCATTTCTCAATGCATTCCTGCAACGGAGTGACAGGATTGAAGGCGTACCCGAATCGATCGTCGACCGGCTGGTGGAGCATCTGACTTTCGCTGGTGACACCGCTACCCTCGACACCGCGATCGGGCATCTGCAGGACTTTGCAGCGGCGGGTCTGGACGAGGTGGCGTTAAAGGTGCACGAAAACCCTGCGGAGGCTATCAGCATGATCGGCGAACGCCTGGTGCCGGCGCTGTCCTGAGTCTTTAATATATGCGAATGATGTCATGTACAGGCATTGAGAATTTTTGATGGTGAACGGCTGATTAACCGGCTCTAAAAATTTCAACAGGAGAATAATGTCATGAGTTTTGCCTATCCCTGGGTCGAGGGCCCTCCCTGGCCTGATAAAGTGCTGCCGCGAGAGCAGCTGGAAGATCATATCCAGCACCTGCTGGCAGAAACCAATATGTGTGTGCTGGCAACGATCGGCAGGAACGGGCCCATCGCGAGTCCGATCGAGTATTACGCCGATGGCCTGGATATCTATGTGTTGCCTGATCCGGACACGCCCAAACTTGCGGCCATGCAGAGAGACTCGCGCATCTCGCTGGCCGTTCATCGGGAATATCACGGTTGGCATAGCGCACACGGTTTGCAGTATTTCGGTCAGGTGGAGGTTATTGAACCCGATGCACCCGGTTGGGATCACGCGATGAAAGTTTTCCGCTGGCATGGATGGATGTCGGACCTGGGCATGGATACGGCCGAGCCCTTCAAGCGCCAGGTGGCGAAAATCGTACCCGACCGGATTCTCTACACAGAAACGTGGCTCTGGAATCAGGGTTATTCAGCCAAGCAGGTCTGGCAGCGTGAAGGTTGAGTCATTGGGTTGGATTTGAAGTCGTATAGCCCGGCTCTATGGTTCTATCCTGAATTAACAATCGAGAGACGGTAGATAGTTGAGTTGCTAAGGTTTTGTTTTCAGTAGTTATGTAGGTTTCAGCTAATAAGATTATTTGATTTAACTAAATACCGCGCAAATAACAAATCAGCCAGCTGTACAAAGTTTAGGAATCATGCGTAAATGCTTGAAAATATCTTATGAAATGATTTAAAAAAAAGAATTATTGACTAATATCACTTAATTAGGGTATTCATACTGAATTAGCCCTGACCGATGACGCAACACCGCAAAGGGCAAAAAGGTTGTGCTTGAAAAATCTTATCCGCTCCGGGCCAGGTTTTCCCGGATGCCGGATATTAGTAAGGGGAAATAATAATGACAACTTCTCTGACAAGCCCAAGATCTCTGGTCCACTCATCCTGTTAGGGATTTCGGTTGTTGATTCAAATTTCCTTCGGTCCAGCACTGTAAAAACTTCTCTGGATT
>NZCC01000019.1 GCA_002688175.1 Chromatiales bacterium | reverse complement strand
GGACTATTTTAGTCCAATATGTCCCGTCAGTGAATAGCCGCAATGCTTTGATACAATGATTTTTAGGCTGGCGGAGGTTCGGATTACACGTATGCCAGTGGTGGAAGGTGACTGGCAGTTGGTTTTGGAGCTTGGAGAATATGCTGAAACGGATTTCGATGGGTTTGATTTTGTTAATGACGTTTGTTGCATCGTGGCAATCGATGGCCGACCCGGTGCGGTCGCCGCACGAGATCATTACGATGGCCGCGAGTTCAATGGCAGAGCAGCTAAAGGGTCGCAAGGACTACCTGGATGATAACCGGGAAGAATTGTATGCATTGATTAACGAGATTCTCGTCCCGCATTTTGATACCCGCTATGCCGGCCGGCTGGTGCTTGGCAAGTATTGGAAAGCTGTGACCAAGGCGCAGCGGAATCAATTCATCGAAGTATTTTACGAATTTCTGTTACAGAGTTATGCGAATGGCATTCTGAAGTTTGATGAAGATGCAATTACCGTACATCCGGTTGATATCGGTCGTGAGGACAAGCGTGCTACTGTCAAGACAGAAATGCGCATGGAAGATGGCAAATTGATCCCAGTCAACTACAGTATGCGCAAATCCAAGTTCGGATGGCGTGTCTACGATGTGCGTATTGAGGGTGTGTCATATATTCAGAACTATCGTAATCAGTTTAATGCCGAGATCGGGGCATTGGGGATTGAAGCGGTTATCGAACGATTGCAGTCAGAAACCAGGAAAGCCAAGCTGACGACTGAATCCTAGGTGTGACGCCATTCCGACGAGGCGGGGAACTCTTCAGGCTACTCAAATTCTTCATCATCGAATTCTTCGAATTCGAACTCTTCTACCGGTGGATTGCCGTCATAGAGCAGGTATTCCCGATTCTGTAAATAGGCATCGCGGACAAATGCATATCGGTCGAACGCACGTTCAACCTCTTTGTCGATGCCGATCAGCAATGAGCGTCGGTGAGTTAGCCAGAAGATATTGAGTTTTGTTTGTACGCTGCTGCTGAATAGCTGGAATTGTGGATTTACAGTGATATCGACTAAATCTCCACCGCCGGAACGCATGGTTCGTGGCCCGAAAAAAGGCACCATGATGTAAGGTCCTTCCGGCACCCCCCAGGTACCCAGTGTCTGACCAAAATCTTCACTGTGCCGGACCAATCCGACATCAGTTGCCGGGTCCATAAAACCGAGTATGCCAATCGTTGAATTGATGATGAATCGTGACGTATCCAGTCCGGCTTGTTTGAACTTTCCCTGTAATGCAGCGTTGATAATGTCGACCGGGTAGGAGAGGTTGTCGAAGAAATGAGTGATGCTGGTGCGCATGACTGCCGGAGTGATAAATTGGTAACCCTTGGCCACCGGGCGCCCTACATATTTATCGGCAATTTCATTGAAGCGGAAGATTGATCGGTTTACCGGCTCAAACGGATCTGTGATGTCACCCTGTTCAATGGTTTGTTGTGATGCGCAACCGGCAAGAACGGTCAGGCAGGCAACATGGCTTGCCAATCTCGCAAGGTTTTTTAGCGCTGATGAATCAATCATTGCAAAGGTTCGCGTCGTGGTTTGTTACTCTTGCTCTTGCGTTTCGGCATATATCCCTGGATCTGATCTAGGCGAGAGCGAAACCGCGCTTTTTGTACTGAATCGAGACCGGGTATTCCGAGTGCCAGCACCAGTTGGTCAGAGGCCATGAGCAGGTCACCGCTGAGCAGGTGGTATTCTGCCATGTAGTAATGCGCATCGGCCGTATCGCCGGCAGCGCTGGCCGCAAGGGCGATCTGGCGGACCTGTTCGGGGGTTGGCGGGACCTGGTTGTATAAATCCAGCAGAGCTTGATGGGCTACCTTATTCATATTGTTCTGCATCAGTACCTCGGCATACCTGATGGTAAGCGGCACATTGCGGGGGAACAGTTCAATGGCTTTCTCAAGGGTTGCCAGGGCGCCTTTGCTGTCACCGGTCGCAGCTAGCGCAGTGGCATATCCGGTATGGAAATGGATGATGCCTTCGTTAGTGGCCATCAGTTGCGCAAATTTTTCCTTCGATTCCTCGAAACGCCCCATTTCGGCCAGTACCAGTGCGATGCCGTATTCAGCGCCGATCTGGTCGGTATTTTCCGGGTTATTCAGTTTGGCGCGAAAGTAGGTCAGCGATTTTTCCGCCATCGAGTTGCTCAGAAAACGAATGCGGGCACGAGTCAGGCTGTAACTGGAAGAATCCTCAACCTCATCAACGGGGAGGCTGGATGCGCGTGAGCGGGTTTCAGCAATACGGTTGACGGTAACCGGGTGAGTGCGCAGAAATTCAGGCGCCTGATAACCAAGTGTGCCGGTTTTTCGTGCCAGCGTGGAAAAGAAATTTGGCATGCCATATGGGTCAAATCCTGAAGCGGCCAGCAGGCCGATGCCGACCCGGTCTGCTTCATATTCATTTTCGCGGGTAAAGTTAATCTGCCCCTGGATGGCTATGCTCTGTGCTCCCGCAATGCCTCCGGCTATCACATCACTGTCACCGCTGGCAGCACCGAGCAAAATTGCGCCCAGCATCGCAGCCATGGTCAGGATGCTGGTGCGTTGATTGGCATAAATAGCACGTGAGATATGTCGCTGGGTTACATGAGATATTTCATGTGCCAGCACCCCGGCCAGCTCGCTTTCAGTGCTGGTGGCCAGTAGCAGGCCACTGTGTACGCCGATGTAGCCACCGGGTAACGCGAATGCGTTGATGGTCGGTTCGTTGATGACGAAAAACTGAAACTTGAAGTTGCCGTTCTGCGCATTGGCGGCGACACGCTGGCCGACATTCTGAATATATTCCTGAATTTCCGGGTCGGTTACGATCTGTCCGGCGTTACGCAGGCCTTTATATATGGAGCGGCCGATGACCTGTTCCTGTTCTTTTGACAGAACCGTATCGACCGGACTGCCAATATCCGGCAGGGAATCGTCCACAGCCAGCACCGGCCGGAACAAAAGGCTAAGCAGTAGAGTGAATAGCGTAGCGTGGCGAAAGGTCGCGACAGACAATGTTTACATATCCTTCAAGGCGTCAGGCAAATCTTCAACGAGCCGCCGGTTCCATGATTGCATCGAGGTTTTCACTGTCGCAAAATTCCATGAATTCCTCACGCAGGGTTGAAAGTTGTAAGTCTGCAGGGATATTGACGGTCATCTGAATACTAAACATCTTGGCACCGGTATGCGGCGCATTATATTGGCGGGTATTAAGTTCGGCAATTTCCAGATCACGTGCGGCGAAGAAGTTCGACAGCCCGAGTACGATACCTTCGTGGTCGAGGCTGACAACATCTATAACATACGGGGCAGCAGTAACACCGGTTCGTGGCGAGCTGTCGCGGATAGTTAAGGTTACTTCGCCACGATCCTGCAGCATATCCAGTTTTTCACGTATTTTTGCAACTGAGTGCCAATTGCCGGAAACAAGCATCAGAACCGCGAATTCTGATCCCAGCGCGATCATTCGGCTCTCCTGGATATTCCCGGCAGCTTCGGTGACTATTTTGCTCAGGTCGCGAATGAGTCCGGCCCGGTCAGGTCCGATGATGGTGATGGCCAGCTGTTTTATTAATGGAGGTTTATTGACAGGGGGTGTTTCCACTGGAGTTTTTCTCTTATGTAGGGTCAGTAAGTGCATGGCTATTTTCCTAGCAGCTAACTATACCGCTATCAGGGCGATGCAGCGATTCTTGCGCAATGGCTGGGGCGCCAGTACCATCGCCGCTCTATTTGCCAATCTGGCAGTTATTTGGCTGGTTTCGTCATGTTTAAAGGTAGTTTCGTCGCCCTGGTTACCCCGATGTCCGCAGACGGTCGGATCGACTATGAGTGTCTTGAACGCCTGATCGACTGGCAGGTAGAGCAGGGCTCAAATGGGCTGGTAATAGCGGGAACGACGGGTGAGTCGGCGACGCTGTCAAAATCCGAGCATGGCGACCTGATTCGCCGCTCGGCCGACATTGCAGCCGGGCGCATTCCGGTTATTGCCGGGACCGGCTCAAACTCCACCCAGCAAACGATTGACCTGTCACTTGAGGTCGGCGATGCTGGTATTGATGGCTACCTGATGGTGACGCCTTACTATAACAAGCCGACTCAGGAAGGGCTGGCGCAGCATTTCCGGGTGATCGCCGATGCGGTTGAAAAACCAATCATGCTGTACAACGTACCGGGGCGCACGGCCGTTGATTTGCTGCCGATAACGGTTGAGCAACTTGCCGGGCACCCCCGGATAATGGGCATCAAGGAGGCGACCGGTGACGTGAGTCGCGTGGCACAAATCCGTGCTGCTTGCGGGGACGACTTTGGTCTTTATAGCGGCGATGATGCGACAGCGCGAGAATTCATGTTGCTGGGTGGAGACGGTGTGGTGACCGTGGCCGGGAACCCGGCACCGGCACAAATGGCCGCGATGACAGCGGCTGCAATTGCCGGCGATGCCGAAGAGGCGGCTCGGATTGATGAGGGTTTGGCGGCACTGCATCGTGATTTATTTGTTGAATCAAATCCCATTCCGGTTAAATGGGCCCTGGAAAAGCTCGGCCGCATCCCGGCTGGTATTCGTCTGCCGCTGACCCGCTTATCTGCGGATCAGCAACCGGTAGTTGAGGCGGCGCTGAACGCTGCCGGGTTGCTTTAAGTTGTTTGCCTGGCCTGTCTTGAACCACTTGCGGCTGTGCATGCCTGCCGTGGTGCTGATGTGCGGTCTGTCGGGCTGTTTTTTCGGTGGCGGCAAGCCAAGCTGCAATAAACCTCAGGAATACCAGGTCAGCGAAAGTATTGAAGCATTGCAGGTGCCGGATGGACTGGATCAACCCGATCGGTCTGCAGCCCTGATCATTCCGGAGGCATCACCGGGTGCGAAAGCACGCGAGGCGGATGATCCGTGTCTCGATAGTCCACCGGATTATTTTGGACGCTAGTCAGGCGGGCATTAGTCCGGAATTGTAACGATCCGATTGAATGCCCGCAGTGGCTGGGTTAACCTTTTGCGCCACTTTTGGGTGTACCAGCCAAGTCAGCAAATTGAACCGGAGAGGTGGCCGAGTGGACGAAGGCGCATGATTGGAATTCATGTATACGGTAACCCCGTATCGAGGGTTCGAATCCCTCTCTCTCCGCCAGACAGTCAGGCATTCGTTGAGTCTTCGTTCTGAGGCTTGCGAATGCCTGTTTATGCTCGGGGTAGAGCCCGGGTCAAATGGGTCCGTTATTCTTAAGACGAGTTTTTGCCCGGCTTGAGCATCAACCTCATCAGTTGATATTTTCTGATAGTCATCATTACGCTTGCTGAAATGCTCGCCACCGCTTACCCTTTAATCTGGGTCCGCGCTGGTCCCCCCGCGGCGGCGAACCGCGAACTCCGTCAGGCCCGGAAGGGAGCAGCGGTAACGGCGATGCCGGGCGCCGGGGTGTGGCTGGCGCGGATTCTTCCAGTAAAGGTGCCGGTGTTAACTTATTGACTCATTATCGATTAAGGTGCCGGTGTCGACACTTGGCAATGGTTGTCAGACAATAAGCTAATAAGTTAACACCGGCACCTTTACATATGAGTTATCTCGTACTTGCGCGAAAGTGGCGTCCCAAGACTTTTAACGAGGTCACCGGCCAGGTGCACATCGTACAGGCGCTGGAAAATGCATTGGACTCAGGGAGAGTTCATCATGCATTCCTGTTCGCCGGTACCCGCGGGGTTGGCAAGACGACCATTGCCCGAATCCTGGCCAAGGCACTGAATTGTGAAACCGGCGTCAGCAAAGAGCCTTGCGGTGAATGTAGCGCCTGTCAGGCTGTCGACGACGGCCGGTTCGTAGACCTGATTGAAGTTGACGCGGCATCACGCACGGGTGTCGATGATATGCGTGACCTGCTGGACAATGTCCAGTACCGGCCGGCAGTCGGCCGCTTCAAGGTTTACCTGATTGATGAAGTACACATGCTGTCGCCACAGAGCTTTAATGCGCTGTTGAAAACACTCGAAGAGCCACCCGAGCACATCAAGTTTTTGTTTGCGACCACCGACCCACAGAAACTCCCGGTCACTGTGTTGTCACGTTGTCTGCAGTTCAATCTGAAGCGCCTGACGATGAGTCAGATTGTCGGGCGTATGGATGAGATATGTACCGCTGAGCAACTGGATGCCGATGCCGCGGCTCTCAAGCGACTTGGCCGGGCCGCAGCGGGCAGTATGCGCGATGGTCTGAGCCTGCTGGACCAGGCATTAGCCTATGGCGCTGAACGGTTAACGGACGCTGATGTGGCTGAAATGCTCGGTAGCATGGATCGTCACCGCATTATCGCCTTGCTCGATTTGCTCGTTGCCGGCAACGGTGCTGATCTGATTGCGGCCATTCAGGATCTCGATGAACTCGTGCCTGATTACGAAATTGTGCTGGATGAGATCGCGACTGCGTTACAGCGTATTGCCGTAATTCAGGTTGCGGGCGCAGATGCCGTTGAGGACGAGGATGAACTCGAGTCACTGGTTCGTCTGGCCGCTGACATCAAAGCAGAACAGGTGCAACTGTATTACCAGATCGCAGTTACGAGTCGTCATGACATGACGCTTGCACCTGATCCGCGTATTGGTTTTGAAATGGCCTTGTTGCGTATGCTGGCTTTTTGCCCGGCCGGGCAAGCTGCCGGCATGGGTGGGTCGAAACCGGTAGCGCCGGCCCGTCAGGCCGCACCTGGGGTAAGCAATAAACGCCAACAAACTCGTGTACAGACATCGCCGGTTCCGAAGCATGAGTCCCCGTCAGCCCAATCAATAGAGCAGCCGCCCTCGCCACAGCCCGCAACAGCCGATCCTGAGCAGGTGGCGGTTGAGGATATTCATGGCTGGCCTGATTTTGTGGCGGGACTGTCTCTCGATGGCGCTGCGCATCAACTGGCAGCCCATAGCGCCCTCGAGGCATACTCACCGTTCGAGATCCGCCTGAGTATCGAGACACGTAACGAACACCTGCTGACGGATAAATTGAAGAGCAGGCTGACTCTTGCCGTTCAGCAGCGTATCGGCAGCGGAATTGCCGTGCGGTTTGCAGTTTCCGATAATGCGCTTGAAACAGCTGCAGCGCGTGCAGTTGACGACAGTCAGCAGGCCCAGCGCAAGGCTCAAGATGCGATTGATGCCGATCCGGATGTCCAGCAACTCGTTGACGTGTTGGGCGGGGAGGTAGTGCCCAATTCGGTTCAACCGATTAACCCTGAGTCATCAACAGATCAGGACCCCGGGTAGATGAATAAATTCAGAGTTCATAGGGTGCTCAGCACTAAATTTCACTAACACACAGGATGGAGCATGATGAAACCGGACCTCGGTATGCTGTTGCAGCAGGCGCAGAAAATGCAGGAGAAGATGCAACTGGCTCAGGAAGAATTGGCTGATCTCGAAGTGCAGGGCGAGGCCGGCGGTGGACTCGTGCAGGTTACGATGACCGGGCAAAACGAAGTGCGGCGGATTCGTATTGATGATGCCCTGATCGCCGATGATCAGGATATGCTCGAGGATGTCATCGCGGCAGCCGTTAACGATACCTTGCGCAAGGTCAAGAAAGTGGTTGAGCAGAAATATTCCGGGATGGGTGCAGGCCTTGGTCTGCCGGCCGGGCTGAAATTGCCATTCTGATTATCAGGTTCTTCTGAGCGATTGCCATGCATTTTACGCCACGGCTTCAGCAGCTGCTTGCGTCTTTGCGGTGCCTGCCCGGTGTTGGACCTAAGTCAGCCCAACGTATGGCCTTTCATTTGCTCGACCGGGATCGCGACCGTGCCGATGAGTTGGCACAGGCACTTCAGTCAGCGCTTGCTGAAGTCGGTCACTGCCAGAGTTGCCGGATGTTCGCCGAGCAGACGCTTTGCCCGATCTGTGCTGATAAAAAACGTGACAGCAGTATCCTGTGTGTAGTTGAAACGCCGGCAGAC
This sequence comes from Chromatiales bacterium, assembly GCA_002688175.1. Taxonomy (GTDB): domain Bacteria; phylum Pseudomonadota; class Gammaproteobacteria; order Steroidobacterales; genus SMWD01. Next base: position 40,875 of record NZCC01000019.1, on the reverse strand, counting down.
GTTATTGCTGTCGATGAATCGGGTTCTTTTCGCGGTCGTTACTTCGTGCTTATGGGTCGGCTTTCACCACTTGATGGTATTGGTCCGGAAGAACTCGGTATAGATCTGCTCGACAGCAGGCTCGCTGAAGAGCAAATCGAAGAATTGATCCTGGCGACCAGTGCGACGGTCGAAGGCGAGGCGACGGCAGCCTACATTGCCGGTCTTGCTACAAAATACGATATCCGGGCAACCCGTATCGCACATGGTGTCCCGATGGGCGGTGAGCTCGAGTATGTCGATAGCGGCACACTGATGCTGGCTATCTCCGCGCGTACCCATATCAAGGCTGATTAGCCGGGCAGCAGACAGCCAGGGTGGTTGGCCGGGCGAGTGCTGACGGAATATTACCCGGTCACGGTGTGTAACAGTCGTTTGTAGGATTCATAACGCCGCTGTGAAAGGGTACCGTTTTGTACCGCCAGCTTGACGGAACAGTCCGGTTCCCGCAGATGAAGACAGTTGCTGAAGCGGCATTGGTTTGCTGCTGAATGGATGTCCGGGAATCCGGCTTGTACGGATTGGGCTTGCGGAATGGCCGGAATAAAATCCCTGACGCCCGGTGTATCGATCAGGCGCCCTCCGTCCTGCAGGTCATGCATTGCAGATGCGGTTGTCGTATGTGTCCCTTCCTGTATGGATGCCGATATGGCTCCGACGGTAATGTCGGCCCCCGGGACCAGGCAATTGATTAATGACGATTTGCCGACTCCGGATTGGCCAACGAGGATACCGGTTTGCTCTTGCAGGGCATCATGCAGCGCATCCATACCCTGACTGGTCTGTGCGGAAACTGACAGGCAGGTATAGCCGATACGTTCATAGTCGCGCAGCATGGTTGTTTGCTTGTGTTCATGCTCGACCAGGTCGGCCTTATTGCTGGCTAACAGTAACCGGCAGCCCATCAATTCACCGGTACACAGATAGCGGTCAACGAGGAACCAGTCGGGTTCAGGCCTGGGGGCGCAGACGACGACCATCAGGCTCAGATTGGCGGCTAGTACCTCGCTGCCTGGTCGACCGGCCGGTTGACGCTCAAGTGCATTGGCTCGCGGCGCAATTCCGGTGACAATTGCCAGCGTGCCCTGATCATCCAGTGTCCAGTCGACAATGTCGCCGCAGACAACTCTGAGGCGGCGTCCCTGAATGAGATACGGTAGTTGCTCCCCGGACTTGGTTTCGAGCTTGCCACGGCGGCTATGCGCGGCGACCACCAGGCCGGTTTCTGTCACGGGCTGGTCAGCCATGTTGACGCGGGTGCCGGTTTTTAGGTGGCTGTTTGTTAGACTTGGCGTACAAGTATTTCACAATGGGATTATTTTATGGATGCTCAGAGTGGTCGGTTGATTTGGATCGATTTGGAGATGACGGGTCTGGATTGCCAGTCCGATTCTATCATCGAGATTGCGACAATCGTTACGGATGCCAATCTTGAGATTATTGCTGAGGGCCCGGTTGTTGCTATTCACCAGCCCGATACTGTACTTGGCGGCATGGACGAGTGGAATACCCGGCAGCACACCCAGTCCGGGCTCGTCGAGCGCGTTCGAGCCAGCCAGGTATCGGCCGCCGAAGCTGAGCAAATGACGCTGGCATTTCTCGACAATCACCTCAAACCAAAACATTCGCCTGTGTGCGGCAACAGTATCTGTCAGGATCGTCGTTTTATGTCCCGCGAAATGCCGGCCCTGGAGGCCTTTTTTCATTATCGAAATCTGGACGTCAGCACCTTGAAAATTCTTGCCAACCTTTGGGCGCCGGGGGTACTTGAGGGTGTGGAAAAGAAGTCGGAGCACCTTGCTCTGGCAGATATTCGTGACTCAATAGCTGAATTGCGTCATTACCGGCAGCACCTGTTGCGTATTGACCCATCCTGAGCAGGCTGACGAAAATCTGGTCAACGGTGGCGGGACTCTCCATAATGGCCTGTCCCCGGATCAAGCCGGGTTTTCTGTGTGCTAAAGTGCGATGCTGAGATTTTTTAAACGAATGGTTGTGACTGTGGTGATGCCCGGAATGTTGAACAAAGTGAACCAATCCACCGTCTTGCCGCGCTTGGGGACCCTGTATTTACTCGCATGCCTCGCTTTCTGCCTGTGGCTGATGGCCGGGTCGGCAGCAGCGCAAGGAACCGTTGGCGAAGATCGCTGGGTTACTGACGCGTTCGAGATTACGATGCGCAATGGTAAGGGCAATCGGCAGGCTATCATTCGCATGTTGCGCAGCGGGACAGAAATCGAGTTGCTCGAATCTGACCCTGAGGCCGGCTACAGCCTGGTCAGGACAGCCGGCGGAACGGAAGGCTGGGTGTTGAGCCGTTACCTGCTCAAGAGTGCGCCAGCCCGCGTGACGATGCCAGGTGTCGAAGCCCGGTTGCGGACCAGTGAAGACAAGCGCAAGAAACTGGCAAAGGAACTCTCAACCATCACTATTGAGCGCGACCAGTTAAAACGTCAAGTCAATAATGTTGAGGCGTCGGGGCAGGGGCTGCAAAAAGAACTGGCTGAGGTGCGCCGTTTGTCCGCGAATGCCATCCAGATGGACAGTCAAAACAAGAGTCTGCGTGTATCGTTAGCTGAAACGCAGGCGCAAGTCGACAGGCTTCAGGCTGACAACAAACGTCTGGCCAGCCGTGCCAACCGCGAGTGGTTTGTTATCGGCGCACTGGTCATCATTGTTGGTATGTTGATTGGTCTGATAGTGCCACGGATTCGCTGGCGCAAAAAATCTTCCTGGGGCGACCTGTAATAATTTCAGTATTATCCTGATATTGCTATGGGAAGGGTCCGCACAGGCCGTTCTGCATAGTTAGATCTTGTTGCTGGCGAGAAACAGCCAGGTTTCAAGTACCGAATCAGGATTCAGTGACAGGCTGTCGATGCCCTGATCAAGCAACCAGCGGGCAAAATCAGGATGATCTGACGGGCCCTGGCCGCAGATACCAATATATTTGCCTTGTTTCTTGCAGGCTTCAATGGCCATTTTGAGCAGGATCAGTATGGCGGGATCGCGTTCGTCGAACAGATCGGCAATCAATGCAGAATCCCGGTCGATACCGAGCGTCAGTTGTGTCATGTCGTTGGACCCTATCGACATGCCGTCAAAGTGTTCAAGGTATTGCTCGGCAAGTAGTGCGTTGGTCGGCAACTCGCACATCATGATCAGCTTCAGGTCATTTTCTCCGCGTTTCAGGCCATGACTCGCCAGAAGTTCGGTAACAGTCACCGCTTCACTCACGCTACGTACAAAAGGCACCATGACCTGAACATTTGTCAGGCCCATGTCCTCGCGAACACGTTTGAGGGCCTGACATTCCATTGCGAAGCATTCACTGAATGATTCAGCCCGGTAACGTGATGCGCCACGAAAGCCGAGCATGGGGTTTTCTTCCTGGGGCTCATATTGCTGGCCACCGATCAGGTTGGCATATTCATTCGACTTGAAATCTGACAGGCGAACGATGACGGGTAACGGGGAGAAGGCGGCTGCTATGCTGCTGATACCCTCGCTGAGTCTGCTGATAAAAAACTCAATCGGGCTATCGTAGCCGGCCATCTGTTCGCGGATTATATTTTTAAGGTCGGGGCGTAATTCATCAAACTCGAGCAGTGCTTTTGGATGAACGCCGATCATGCGATTGATGATGAATTCCAGGCGGGCAAGACCGACACCATGGTTCGGGATGTTGGCAAAATCGAAGGCACGATCCGGATTGCCGACATTCATCATGATTTTGACCGGGACATCGGGCAGTTTATTGACCTCAATTTGCTGCTGCTCGTAATCGAGTTGGCCCTCGTAGATAAATCCTTCATCACCCTCAGCGCATGAGACGGTGACGATATCCTCATCAGTGAGTAATTCGGTGGCATTGCCGCAACCAACGACAGCCGGGACGCCCAGTTCACGGGCAATGATTGCGGCATGACAGGTGCGACCACCGCGGTTGGTGATAATAGCGACCGCACGTTTCATGACCGGTTCCCAGTCCGGGTCGGTCATGTCCGCAACCAGTACATCCCCGGGCTGGACGCGGTTCATCTCGTCAGGGTTGTGGATGATTTTCACCGGACCGCTGCCGATCAGTTGCCCTATGCTGCGGCCCTGTACCAGGATTGTTGATTGTTTTTTTAATGTATAGCGCTGAATGACCTGGCTGGCCTGACTCTGGACTGTCTCTGGCCGGGCCTGCAGTAAATATATCTGTCCATCCTGGCCGTCCTTGCCCCATTCGATGTCCATCGCACGACCGTAGTGATCTTCAACGATCAGGGCATAGCGTGCCAGGGTCTCCGTCTCAGCATCCGTCAGTGAAAAACATGCCGAATCTTCCGGGTCGACATCGACAGTCTGCACAGTCTTACCCGGGGCGGTCTCATCAGAAAAGATCATTTTGACAGCCTTGCTGCCAAGGTTTTTTCGCAGTACAGAGCGCTTATCGGCGCGCAGGGCTGGTTTAAAGACGTAAAACTCATCCGGATTAACGGCACCCTGTACGATGGTTTCACCAAGGCCAAAAGAAGAAGTAATCAGTACGACATCGCGGAAACCCGATTCAGTATCGAGGGTAAACATGACGCCACTGCAGGCCAGATCGCTGCGTACCATTTGCTGCACACCGACTGCCAGTGCGACATCATCGTGCGAGTAACCATGATGCACGCGATAAGCGATTGCCCTGTCGTTGTATAGTGATGCGAATACATCGTGAATCGCGACAGTGAGTTGCTCAATGCCACGGATATTAAGGAAGGTCTCCTGTTGGCCGGCAAACGATGCATCCGGGAGGTCCTCGGCCGTGGCTGAAGAGCGCACCGCGACTGACAACTCGCCGCTGTGTGCTGAGACCATTTGCTGCCAGGCCGTGGCAATATCGGCCGTGAGTTTTTCGGGCAGGGGCGTAGCCCGGACCCATGCGCGAATGGACTTGCCCGTGGCGACCAATGTCTCAATATCATCGACATCAAGGGAGGCAAGGGCTGTGCTGATTCGCTGTTGGAGTGTTCCGCCTTCACTCTGTTGTTTGAGAAAGTCGCGGTAGGCTTTGGCGGTCGTTGAAAAGCCGCCGGGGACTCGGATGCCCAGGTCAGTCAGATTGCTGATCATCTCGCCAAGGGAGGCGCTTTTGCCGCCGACATATTCAATATCGTCCATTCCCAGCTGGTGCAATGGGGCTGTATAGGCTTCCGCTCGATCTTCCAATGGGGGCTCCCTTGTTTTGTCAGTATAGAACTGGAGAATCAGTACCCTGACATGGTTAACGTAACTGGATAATAATTATGGCTCGTCGCACAGTATTTTTTCTTTCAGACCAGACAGGTGTGACGGCGGAAACCCTTGGTCACAGCTTGTTGACCCAGTTCGATGAACATCAATTCGACCAAATCACTTTGCCATTTATCGATAGCGTTGACAAGGCAGAAGCAGCCGTACGGCAGATCAATGCAGTAGCAACCGAGCAGGCCGCTCGACCTATCATATTTTCGACCCTCGTACATAATGAGCTGCGTCAGCGTTTTATGCATGCGTCCGGGCTGTTTCTTGATTTTTTTAATACCTTCATTGGCCCGCTTGAAAAAGAATTGCAGATGAAGTCGTTGAACAGGTCCGGTCGGGCTCATGGCATGAAAGATTCCGGTGCTTACGATCGTCGGATTGAGGCTACAAATTTTGCGCTCAATTATGACGATGGCGGTAAAATACGTGGGTATGAACGGGCCGATGTCGTGTTGATCGGAGTATCCCGGTCCGGGAAAACACCAACCTGCCTCTACCTGGCGATGACCTATGGTGTGTTTGCGGCAAATTACCCACTCGCCGAGGATGAGCTGGAATCGACAGATCTGCCCAAAGTCCTGAAGCCATACCGGGACAAGCTGTATGGACTGACAATTGCACCGGAGCGTCTGGTGCAGATCCGCAAAGAGCGGCGTGCCACCGGTCGGTATGCGAGTCCTCAGCAAGTCAGTTTTGAATTACGTGCTGCTGAAGCTATATTCAAGCGATGGCAAATTCCGTTTGTTGATACAACCAGTTTTTCTATCGAAGAAATTTCGAGTACGATTTTAAGCAAGACAAATGTCGAGCGCCGCGTTCGTCCCTGACAGGCTGTGGAATAATAATTCGGGCACTGTCCGGTAAAAATTTATTTGCTGATTCTATTCATTTTTGTGATTGCCATCACTGTAGATGATGTTAAAAACGGCTGTGATATAGTCAAGTTATGCTTGCAGACAGCTACATAGTTCCTCAATGCGTTTACGGCCCCGGCAGTTTCGGTGGGCTGATGGCGCTTTATGAGAGTAATTATTTACAACTCATTCAACTTCTGGGCCCAATGGAAATTGGCCCGGCACAAAATACCCAGTCGCATATTAACCATAATCAGGAGCTAAGCTCCTGTTCAGCTGACGATGAGGATTTGTTTCTGAAGGTAGAGTCTTCGACCCGCTATACACAGATCTTGCGGCTGACGTATATGTTCGAGGAACCGGATGGTTCCGTCGCAGATCCGGATCTGTGTCTCCGGGGGTATCTGGATGCCCGGATGACTGAAGTTGTGAGTTGGGCTGCACATCATCGGCATGCGGTGTTGCATGATCTGCATAGCCGTATTACGCGGCCGGTAGGCCGATGCTGGAGCAGGAATATGGTGCTGAGCAAATGGCTGGATTTTCTGCTCGAAAAAGGTCATTCATTTAAGCCGGTGACCCGGAAACAAGGCCTCGAAACTGCCTGAATGGGTAGCCACCGCTGCCCATAAACATCACTAAAACTGTTGTGGGGTGTGGGGGCGGCCTCAGGCCCGATTGCCCTCATGAGCACACCTGTCGTGGCTGAAGCCACTCCCAGGCCATTTAGATGCCGTTTTGGCAGGAAATGTAGATTACATCAAGGTTTACGGCGCTACATTACGTTAATTTCGCCAATATTCAACGCGGTCCGGGGTATTTGTCGGGTCGTTTCGTAGGTTATCAGGCGGAATAAATGGTCGGCATTGCATTGCTAAGACGTGAACAGAAGGCCGAATCTGAAGATGAGCGGCTGCTGAAGCTGTTCCGGAATCGTATCGAGTTGAAAAAAGAGTTTGCCAAACTCCGCCTTGAAGGTCAGCGACTCCAGGAACAACTGCAGCAGCAAGAAAATGTAACGCTTCGTTCCCAGCAACAACTCGAAGAACTCGAGGGAATGCTGGCACATCCGGTGCAGGCCGCCAATGCAACCATCTTTTACCAGTTACGCGGCGTCTGGGATCACTGCCAGCGTAAACTGGCCAGACTTGCTGAAGAACTATTGACGCATCAACGAAATCGGGAGATGAAACTCGAACTGGATCAGTTCAATGCGGGGAATAAGGCGGAATTGGCGGTTTTCGAGCGCCACTTGCAGCAGGCACTAAAGCAAGACAAGGCAACCGGCAAAGAGGTGGAATCGCTCAAGCACCAGTATATGCGGTCGCCCGGGGTCTGGAATTATTTCAAACGCAAGGCAATCGCTACACAAATTGAATCTGCACAAGAAGCTCACCAGACTGCGATGGCAAACCTCCAGCAGTGCCTTGAGAAAAAAAGGAATAAAGCATCGGAGCATTTGCCGGTTTTCGAGGGGGTGACGGTTGAAGGGCGCAGAAAGATTAACCTGATGTTAATCGCAATCGCTCAGGAACTATATTTGCATTTCAGCAAACGTAACATCAGTGGTTTGGCCAGAGAGGCGTCAGTGCGCCAGGTCTCTGATGTGAACTACGGTGATGTAAATGTGTGCCGGGATTTAAATATTCATATTGAAAAACGTTTGCGAAGCTTGCCGTCAGGCAAGAACCTTGTCGCCAGAGCACGCAACCGTATTGCCTATCTGGAGCGGTGTGCGGGTTATCGGCAGGAAGCCGACACGGTTCCGGTTGCCGGCTCATTTGCTGAGATTCCGTTGGTGGTTAATGATAGCGGTGATGTGCGGGGCCAACGTTCGGTCAGTATCAATGTGCTCGCTGACGAGTATTGGGAAGTCTATTCGATACTGCTGACCTGAGTGTTGTTTAATTTGGGCTCAATACTGTAATGCCTGTCTCGCCACGGATCTTGCGGGAACGAAATAAATTTTCCTTCCATGCAGGGTCTGCTTTCATGGCCCGACCGGGGCCTGAAACTCAGGTTAACAAGACGACGTTCTTACAGCTCCGGGTCTGGAGCATTTACGCTGGTCACCAGGGAGTTTTGTTCCTTGCCGAGCTTGATGAGATCGGTAACGATTTCGGTTGCCTGATCGAGCAGAATATCGGGCCGGTCCTCATCCTTAAGGTCATCAAGTGAATCGACCGGCTCCATTCCGTTAGCAAGGCGGCGCTGATTTTCACGTTCCAGACGTTGTTTCCGTGTCGATTCACGTTCTTCAAGTCGCTTTTCCTTGTTCAGTGAAATCGATTTTTGTGACCGGAGTTCATCCACGGCGGCGATATCAGAGCGAAGAAAGTCAATATCCGGGTTGGTTTCAATCCGACTGTTGTAAGACTGTGTCAGGTAAGCGATTTCGCTATCGAGCGGCTGATGTGCAGAGAAGCCCGTAGCTTTGATCTGATCCCAGGGCAGGGCATGGTCACGGCTGCTTTCACCTGTTTTTTCTGTATCTATTGCTGACGGCAGGTCGATGTCCGGTAATACGCCCCTGTGCTGTGTGCTACCGCCCGTGATTCGATAGTACTTACCGATCGTAAGCGTCAATTGACCCAACCCCGGGTCGGGGATGCGGCGCGCATACTGGTCAAGAATGTACAGGTTTTGTACGGTACCCTTGCCGAAGGTGCGTTGACCGATAACAACGCCACGCTGATAGTCTTGAATGGCCGCTGCAAAAATTTCCGATGCAGAGGCGCTGAACCTATCAACCAGTACGACCATGGGCCCGTTGTAGGTGGCATCAGGTTCCGGATCATCCAGTACCTCGATTCGACCAGTCGTGTCTTTCAGTTGAACAACTGGCCCCTCACCGATAAACAGACCGGTCAGTGCGGTGGCTTCAGACAAGTGCCCCCCGCCATTGCCGCGCAGATCAATGATGAGACCATTAAGATCGTCTTTCTGCAGTTCCTCGATCAGCCGCTTTACATCACGTGTAGTGCTGACGTAATCCTCTTCACCTTTGCCGCGGGCATCATAATCCTGGTAGAAACTGGGTACGGTGATGACGCCGATGACGCCTTCCTGGCCGTTTTTTTCAACAGGTATTTTTGTACTACTGGCGGCCTGTCCTTCGAGCTTGATCTTGTCACGGACCAGTTCAAGGATGTTTTGTTCTGCGCCGGGAATTGCATCAGCCGGCAGAATTTGCAGCCTCACCGTCGTGCCACTCGGTCCACGAATCAATTGCACAACGTCGTCAAGCGGCCAGCCGACAACATCGACCATTTCTTCGGCTGTGTCCGAGTCGATGGCAGTGCCCTGGCCAACAGCCGTTATTCGATCGTTGGCTGACAGTCGTCCGTCGATTGATGCCGGACCACCTGGAATAATATTTAGTACTGCGACAAGTTCGTCATCCAGTTGCAGCGATGCGCCAATGCCTTGGTACGAAAGGCTCATCTGGATTTTATATTCTTCCGACTGACGTGGAGACAGGTAGCTGGAGTGCGGGTCCAGAGTCCGGGCAAAGGAGTTCAGGAAAGTTTCCACGACATCGTCACTATCGAGTTGATTGATGCGTTTTAATACTTGCTTATACCGCTTGCTCAAGACCTCGATGGTGTCGTCCCATTCCTTGTCAGCAAGGCTCAGGTTCAGAGCATCGTTCGTGACCCGCTGGCGCCAAAGCTGCTGCATTTCTTCAGGGGATGTGAGCCATGGCAGGTCTTTGCGATCGAATAAATATTCTTTGTCAGTAGTGAAGTCAATCGGTTCGTCCAGCATTGCTATTGCGTAATCGAGGTTTTGCTGAGCGCGCAGGCGATACAGTCGAAAAATATCAAATATTGGGTTGAAGTCTCCGGAGCGCAGAACGTTATCGAGCGAGTCGCGATAGCGGTTGAAATAGGTGATGTCAGAAGCACGAAAATAGTGTTTATTCACGTCCAGCGCATCGATGTAATTATTCAGAATAATAACCGAGAGCTCATCGTCAATACTGATCTTCGAGTAATGCGCCCGCTCGACAAAACGGGTCACCATTCTGGAAACCTGTCGATGGCGTTGGTCAGACTGCAGGATGGTCGGTATTGCATCGGCCGGGGGAGTGGTTGCAAAGAGTCCGGGTGAAACCAGTAACAGCAGCAGGAGGGCGGCTGTACGTATGGGTGTCATGGAAATAGACTTGTCAATTAACATTATTTACGCTTTGTCCTGAAATTCAGTTAAAACTATCCGGCAAGGCTAGAACGGCTGATCCATTCAAGCAAGGCCCTGTGCCCCAGAATTGGCATAACCTGTCGGAGTCTGAAGATGAATCCATTTACGGTGATGCTTGGAATCACCCTCGGTAGCCTTGTTTCCATAGCCTTCAGTCTCGGCGGCGTGTTGTTTGTGTTCTGGTTTCTGAGCGATGAAAGCCCCCGATTTGACACTGAAATGCCGGAATTGTTGCGTAGTACAGCCATATTCTTTTGTCTCGCTGCGATAGCGGCCGCCGGGTTCATCGGAACATTGAAGAAAAAGCGCTGGCGCCATGTGTGTCTCTCACTTCTGTGGGTCGGGCTGGTGAGTACCGGATGGTATTACTGGCCAAGCTGAAAAGTATGCTTCAACCGCTCATTATAGTTGTGGAATTTTCTTTTAAATATCTACAAACCATTGATTTTACAATAGAATAGCACTACAGGGAAGCGCTATGGTTGACATAAGCCGTATGGCATCCCATTGCCCGCAGTCTGGTGTTCAGGAGGACCCGGGTACGACCCACTCGCGCCTGTATAGCCACAGACCGATCAGCCTGACCGCGGCTATCTGTAATGGCGCCAGGATGAGCCACAGGGCGGCAATATCGCCATGCCAGGCAGACAGATAGATAGTCCCCAGATAGCCTGCCAGCCCGCTACTGCCTTCGTACGGTCCAACGACGTAGCGACCGACCAGATAGGCTCCAATGGGAATAATGACGGTCCCGGTCACCAGGAGTGCCAGGATGTTCAGCAAGCGTTTTTTCCAGGTTGGGTTCATGATTATGTCATTTTCGCACGATCCGCGATTAAATGGGGTAGGGTGATTTATTCGGAGTGGAAACGGCTTTTCAGGTGCGCATTCCGCGCCATCCGGCGCAATCTATGCCGCAGGGCGGCGATACCCAGTCCAAGATGCAGTGTGGCAAGGCCGAAAACGACAGCCCATGGCAGGATCCAGGTCCAGCCGGGCAGGAATAATGCCGCTGCCAGTGCCACCAGCCCGGAGCATATATATATTGCCGCCAACGCCTCGTAAACGATATTTGGCAACCAGACTCTTTTTAGTAGCAACCGCCGGAGTTGCGTGCTCGTTGTTCTAAACCTACTGAACGGGCCACTATTAATGTTGTTTGATTTTTGCATGGTGTCGCTTTGGACATACTGTCCCTTTCACCGACTATATTGTCTGTGAGGTTGTTCACGGCTCAACACCGGTACCGTCTTATGCAATATAGAATCCCGCTGAATGTTGAGCTGCCCGAGGTATCGGCGGTCTGCGGAGGCAGTGGACCAGGCAGGCGAATTAAAGAATAGATCCTATTTATTAATAACGCTGCAATCATCCATCCGTTACGCGAAATTATCTCTTTGTTCGGCGAAACCCAGTGGATCGGCATGGATAAGAATTTCGCAGTCGGGATAATGTTTGCCTATTTCTGCTTCAACCTCGTCGAGTATCAGATGGGTTCGGAGCAGGGTGATATCCGGTTCCATTTCCAGATGAAACTGGACGATGTAGTGATTGCCGCCAAAACGGGTTTTCATGTCATGGAAACCACGGACATCCGGATGGGCAAGTGACATTGCTTCTATAGCTTGACGGGCCTTGAGCGGGATTTCGTGGTCCAGCAGAATCTTGAGTGAATGATTTGCGATTCCGAAGGCACTGTTCAGGACGACAATTGCGATGATCATGCCGACCAATGGATCAATGATCGTGAAACCGGTCCAGCTGGTCAGGATGATCGCGATGCCAACGCCCAGATTAATCAGGATGTCGGTCTGATAGTGTGCGGCATCGGCACTGATTGCTACCGAGCCGGTTTTCTTGCCGACAAAGCGCTGCAGGCCGACCAGAATTACTGTAGCGGCAGTCGCAATAATAATAACCCCGAGCCCGATTTCAGGTTCTGTAATCTGCTCAGGTAAAAAAATACGGTTGATGGCTTCATAGCATACATAGAGGCCCGAACCGGCGATAATCAGTGCCTGGACCAGGGCGGCCAGACCCTCGGATTTGCCATGCCCGAAGCGATGGTCGGAATCTGCCGGCAATAGTGAATAGCGGACCGCCCAGAAGGTGATTGCCGAAGCGAATACATCGAGTATGGAATCAGCCAGTGAACTTAACAGGGATACTGATGAGGTTTCCTGCCAGCCCCAGGCTTTGAGCACCACGAGTGAGAGCGCGACGCCGAGCGATGCATAGCTGGCTGACTTGATCAGCAGGGTGCGTTGCCCAGTGCTCAGATTGTTGTGTGGGTCGTTATTTGCCGAATCTTCACTCATTAATCATTCTCTGTTGCTCATCGCCGGTAGGGTTCGGGTGTCATTCTCTCAGTAATGGGGCGGTTTTTCGTCATCAGGCTCTGTAGGTGATGATGCGCCTGTATTGGTCTTGAGTTGTTCGATGAGAAAGTTGCACGTTGTTTCAAGATGATCAAGTTTTTTCTGTTGCTGATAAACTTCTTCGCCCAGGGTGTGGATGGCATGATCCTGGTGGGCGATTTTTGATTCAAGTTCGTTCAGGCGTTCCTCCTGGCTCATCAGATATTCTCCGCTGGTAGTTTGAATGCAGAATTTCGGCTATCTTGTCGCAATTCCAGCTGCTGTGGAAGACTGGAAGATAACCTCCGGGTGGCGATGAGTCGCCGTTGATACCCGGTGTTTACGAATACAATAAAACTATATTGCGGAGAAAAATATGAGTAACCAACAGTGGGATACGGCGCCGGACATGCAGATCGACGTATCGGCTACCTATGCCGTCATCCTGGAAACAAGTCGTGGCACGATCGAGCTGGAGCTGTATCCACAGCACGCCCCGCAGGCTGTCAATAATTTTGTTTTTCTAACCGGGCAGGGATTCTATGATGGTGTGGCATTTCATCGCGTCATAGCTGATTTTATGGTCCAGGGCGGTGATCCGACCGGATCGGGCTCCGGTGGGCCCGGATACCGGTTTGATTGTGAAACTGCCGATAATCCACTAATCCATGAGCGCGGTGTTATTTCGATGGCGAATGCGGGGCCGAATACGAACGGCAGTCAGTTCTTTATCACCCACGTAGCATGTCCACACCTCGACGGCGGGCATACGGTATTTGGCAAGGTCACAGCCGGGCTGGATGTTGTCGATGCGATCGAGCAGGGTGATACGATGGATAAAGTTTCAGTCACGGAATAATTGCTGCAGATGCAACAATGCTCATCACAACCAGTGATGAGCATTGTTTTCTGAAAATCTCCTCTGAGGTTTAAGCGCCGGCACTCGGTCGGGCAGACATTTTTTGCTGCCAGGCATCTAATGCCGGCCGGCCGGCTACTGCGTCGAGATCAATCCAGGCGGCAAAATCAACAATCGTCAGCAGCGTGATGTCCGCGACTGAGAGGGTTGGGCCAGTCAGAAAAGGACTGGCTGATAACGGTCTCTCGACCCGGTCAAAAAATTGATGTGCACGTTGCCGGCCGCGTTCAATCAGTGCCGGTATCTGTTCCAGATCAGCTTTGCCTGGCAGTGCCCGATGGTTAAAGCCGGGTGACAGGTTCCGGAGTATTTCCGTGATTGCAGGAAAGCCCTCGGTTTCGCAAATATTGTTCCACATCCAGATTTGCGCTTCGGAGCTTGCATCGGTGCCGAAGAGCGGCGGCTCCGGATGCAGAGACTCCAGGTACCGACAGATGGCGATGCTCTCGGAGATATAGGTGCCATCATCGGCTTCAAGTACCGGTACCGTTCCACCCGGATTTATGGCGAGAAATTCGGGCGAAAGCTGCCCCATAGCGAACAGATCGACTGCAACCTTTGGTATGTCGAGATTCTTTTCGGCAATAAATATTCTCACCCGGCGAGGATTTGGTGCCCGTTCAAAGTCAAATAAGCGCACTGGCTCCGGCCTATTGCTCCAACGGGGGCAGTGGCTCGTTTTCTTTAGCGTAGACGCTGAAGCTCGAGTCATTTTCAGTGCCCCAGCTTTCCGGTGGCGGGGCAATGAAGAATTCGGGCAGACGTTCTTCGGTAATCGCCTTCAGATCGGCCGGGATCTGATCAATTGAGCTTAATTTTGTCATGAACGTCCGAAATAGGAGATTGCCGGGTGTCTGGCCCTGGCGCATCCACGGCAGCCATGGGCCGACACGTGTCCAGCAACCGGAATAATCGGCGCTGGTCAGATCCGGGTTCTCAACTTCGGCAAAACTTGCCACGCGCTGAAAAATTTCTGACATTCGCAACACCCTGCCAGCCGATTCGCGCGGCCAGTCCTCCGGTTTCAGTAAATTGGGGAATGCCGTGTGTACTTCAAAAGTAGAAAACAGTTTGTCATCAAAATTTTGCCAGCCCAGAGGAAGGGGGACTTCCATGACGGTACCGTCAAAATCCATTTCAATTGCTGTACCGACCTTTTTGCTCACGATCAGGTGTGCATTGACTGTCATGTTATGGATGGGTTTAACGTCACACATCTCCTTCGTATACGCATTCTTCCACTGGTCAATAAACTTGCCGGTTTTCAGGTCTGTGTAGAAAGCACATTCGCGATTGAAAATGCGAAATGAACCGTCGGCTTCCTGTTCCGTGCGCAGAACACCGAAGCCCTGTACGCCGAACAATGGCTTCAGTGCACGGTCACGTCGAGCGTCACCGAATACCGTGCCACCGAACCAGCTAGGTGTTTCCACCTTAGGGTCAAGATTACCGATCAGCTTGATGAAGGAACGCAGACTTTGCGCAGGGTCAGTGAAATCTACCGGCTCTCGTTTCGGTTCGTTAACTTGAGGGTCGGAGGCTGGTGCGCAGGCACTGGCCAGCAAACCGCCGGCTGCAAGGCTGCCCACTCCGAGTGCTGATTGTAGTGCTTCGCGACGGTTGCGTGGTTTGGTCATCCAGTTGTTGTTCATAAAGTGTCTCCGCCTGGGGTACTAAGCATATTGATTATTGCCGGTCAGATTATTTTTTGTGGAACTAAAGGACATGGCGCCTTGTTCATTCATGAACGTCAAGGTAGCCGCGTTTGATCATGATTTCCAATGCATTGGCCGCAGCAACAGATTCCTCGAAAGCTTCACGGCGAGTACGCAATTTGTCGATTCGGGTTTTCTCGGGCACTCCCTTGCAGGTAGCCGCTAAGTCAAACAATTCTTTGATATAAGCCGCACGTGTATGTGCAACCATTTTAACTATCGGTCGCAGCTCATCAAGTGTCAGTTCACTAATCTTCGGATTGATCATGTCCCGATTGATTGTTCGCCTGGCTTGTTCGAGTTTCAGTAATAGACGATTGCTGTCGATAGGCACAATAATGTCTCCGCTATCAGGGTTGCTTCATCACAAGACGGATATTCTATTTGATTCAAATGCGTGGGTCAGATCATTGTAAGTGATTGATTTTCCATTATGGGTTGCTTACAGAGTTCCGCGTTGAGCGAATAAAAAGCACTTTTCATGGTTATTTTTCGCCTGGCAGGCAGCAGGAGACTGTCTGAACAGGGGTAAAAAATCGATAGCGAAGATGGCTTGGGATCTCAGTTTAGTAGAAGCGGAAATACCGTATAGCCGGGTTGTTCAATAGTTTCATGTGAGCAGCTTCGAAAATATCGGCGAGTCACGGAGGGTATCCAAAGTGTTTAGCACCGGAATAAATCACTGCTGACTGAAGGAATCACGCCATGGTGCGCCTTTTCCCACGTTAGCAACCTTTTGTCTGACTTTGACACCACTGGCATGAGCCGATCTTAAGGAGATAATTGACGTATGATATCTTCAATATGATGGAATACATTTATTGGACTGCTCGAATATGAGCCAAGTCCCGATCAGACTTGTTGTGCTTGCCTTGGCGCTGGCGGGTGCAATTGTCCTCTTCGACCTCAGTCTGCCACTGGGTGTTGCCGGAGGGGTTCCCTACGTGGTGCTGGTTCTCATCGGGTTGTGGTTTCCCGACGGCAGGTCCGTGCTCTGGTTGGCGGCCGCTGGCTCGGTACTGACGATCGCCGGGTATTTCTTGTCCGCCCCGTCCGCCCCGTCTGGAATACATTGGATGGTGATGACCAACCGTGGACTCGCCCTGTTCGCAATCTGGGCGACGGCCATCCTGGTATATCAGCGACGGCAGGCTGAGGAGCAAAGCCGCATGAATCAGCTGATGGCGATTAACGCCGACCAGGCGAACTTTGGCAAGTCGCAATTTTTAGCTGCGGCAAGTCACGACTTGCGACAACCTCTGCAATCGATCAGTTTGTACCTTTCGGCACTTGATCAACTTCTCGATCAGGCAAAGCAAAATGAGATCAGCGAAAAAATACATGGTTCGCTGGATGTCATGGGTGAGTTGCTTGATGCCCTGCTGGATATTTCCAAACTGGATAGCGGATCGGTTACGCCGACTAAAAAAGACTTCTTGATGTCGTCGTTTCTTGACGCATTGGTGGCAGACAACGAATCTGCTGCTCAGCTAAAAGGACTCACATTCAGGTGCTCGGCCGATTCGTGTGTTGTTCACAGCGATCCAGCATTACTGCGGCGTATTGTAGAAAACTTCATAACCAATGCGATTCGATATACGGATACCGGAGGCGTCGAAGTCCGATGTGAGGAGCACGATGGTTATGCATGGATCAAGGTCAAAGACAGCGGCATTGGCATTCCTGAAGAAGCGCTCGATACCATTTTCGAAGAGTATTTCCAGCTGGACAATCCGGCACGTGATCGCCGAAAAGGGCTGGGGTTGGGGTTATCGATTGTTAAACACATTGCGCGCTTGCTCGACCACCGCCTGAGTGTGACCTCTATACCAGGTGAGGGCTCGACTTTTGCCATCGCGGTCCCCCTCGGTGAACCACTTGAGCAGGTGGCTGAAGCCCCGGAACCGGCTGCTGAACCCAACAGAAGCAAGCGAGATCCGGTCGTTTTGTTAATCGATGATGATCTTGCCATCGTCGATGCGACTACCATGCTGCTGAGCTCTGCAGCTATCAAAGTGTACAGTGCGTTAAATGGAGACGAAGCGCTGGCACATATCGATGGTGGCGTTCAGCCGGATATTATCTTATCGGACTATCGGTTGCCGGGTTATAACGGGATCGAGGTCATTCGACGTATTCGTAAAGCTGCCCATGACGATCTTCCCGCTGTGGTGATGACTGGCGATACATCGGGTAAAGAGATCGAAGCCGCGAATCTCGGCAATTGCACAGTGTTGCATAACCCCATCGATGCCGATCAGCTCATTTCACTGATCGAGAGCGCTATGCGATAACGTATAGCGTGCAATTTCGTGTGCAAGCTGCAATTAACAGCTGACAGAAAGAAGCTGAGAAGACGTTCATTATTTGTGATGATGAACGGCCTGTTACCCAGGTAATTAACAAAAACCCGGCAAAAAGCCGGGTTTTATCTGGTGGAGGCGGCGGGAATCGAACCCGCGTCCGCAAGCCCTCTGCCCTGAGGTCTACATGCTTATTACCGTCTTTAATCTCACTGCCGGATACCCGACGGACAGGGAAAACCGGCAGCCAGTTTAGTTAAAGTTTAACGTTCGGATCCCAAACATATCCTGACGCGATCTTGCGATGATAACCCCCGGGGTCGGACGCACAAGCACGAACCGGTCGGAGGGCTATAGACTGGTTTTTAAGCAGCTAAAGCGTAGTTGTCGTCGTTGGCAACTATATGGTTTGCAGCTGTATTTACGAGGTAATCTGCGCCTCGGCATGCACTCAGAGTTTCGCAACCCACGTCGAAGCCATGTCGCCCCCGATCAGAGTGTGCCTGTAAGTGTATGTCAGGTTACGAAAAATTCAATGGTCTGAGCCGTTGTTTCAGGCCGAAATATCATTATTTGGGCCATATAGCAGTTATATTCAGGCTGTCTCAGGCTTTTTTCATGATTCTTGCCCGCTGACGTTGCCAGTCCCGGTCCTTGCTGTCGGCGCGTTTGTCGTGCTGTTTTTTGCCTTTTGCGAGGCCAAGATCGAGCTTGACCCGGCCCCGCTGCCAATACAGTGAGAGCGGCACAAGCGTATAGCCTTTTCGTTCAACTGAGCCGATGAGCCGGTCTATTTCACGTCGGTTCATGAGCATTTTTCGGGTTCGCGTCGGATCGGCTTTCACATGCGTTGAGGCAGACGGCAGCGGGGAGAAATGTGCCCCGAACAGAAATACCTCGCCGTTGCTGACCATGGCATAGCTTTCCGTCAGATTGCCGCGGCCGGCACGCAGACTCTTGACCTCCCAGCCTTCCAGCGCAAGCCCGGCCTCGATATTTTCCTCGATAAAGTAATCGTGACGGGCCTTGCGGTTGACCGCGATGGTTCGATCATTGTGTTGCTTGCTGTTCTTTTTTGCGGTCATAGTGAAATCAGGCCTGACTGTTGTTTGTGCGACTTATTTGCCTCACACTCGGCAATTTTCGCACAGTGACAAAAAGAATGGCGAACTCTGGGGCAACCAATTCGCGACGATCATCCTTGCACGGGAACTGGTCGTCAAAACTGGCCTTTATCCTGGCCGTGACCGGTGCGGCTGTCGGCCTTGGCAATATCTGGAAATTTCCCTATATGGTCGGCGTGAACGGTGGTGGCGCGTTCGTGGTGATTTATCTCGTCTGTGTTTTCGCGATCGGGTTACCGATAATGATGTCGGAGATCATGCTTGGCCGTCGCGGGCGGCGTAACCCGATTGCCACAATGCGAATTCTTGGTGAAGAAGAGGCAGGGCAAAGAAGGTGGGCGCTGGTTGGCATCGTTGGCGTAGTTGCCGGCTTTCTTATCCTGTCGTTTTACAGCGTCATAGCAGGCTGGACGGTAGCCTATGTCTTTAAGGCGGCTACCAATGCATTTGCCAATACTGACGTTACGACTATCAGCGAGATGTTCGATACCTTTGTCGGCAATCCGTTCGTCATCGGGTTCTGGCATACGGCTTTCATGACGGTAACGGTCACCCTTGTCGCTCTCGGCGTTGAACGGGGCCTCGAGAAAGCAGTGCGGATCATGATGCCGGCCCTGTTGGCGCTGTTACTGATTCTACTCGGCTATGCGGTCAATTCGGGCGGTTTCGCACAAGCACTCAAGTTTTTGTTTGAGCCGGACTTTAGCAAGGTCAACGGTGAAATAGTGCTGTCTGCGATGGGTCACGCATTTTTTACCCTCAGTGTCGGCATGGGCTCGGTAATGGCTTATGGCGCCTATCTGCCGCAAGAGGCTTCGATTGCTCAGACTTCCATTGCCGTTGTTATTGCAGATACCTTGATTGCTATCCTGGCCGGCCTGGTCGTTTTTCCGATTGTATTCGCCAATGGCCTTAATCCGGCTGAAGGGCCTGGACTGGTCTTCCAGACTCTGCCACTCGCGTTCGGTCAGCTGGCTGGTGGCGGTTTGTTCGGTACGCTATTTTTTCTGCTGTTGAGTTTTGCTGCTTTGACGTCGGCCATCAGCCTGATGGAACCCACGGTTGCCTGGGTAATCGAAAGTTATCGTTTATCGCGCCGGGCGGCAGCTTTTGTAGTTGGGTTCATCATCTGGGCGCTTGGGATTCTGACTGTCCTGTCTTTCAGTACCCTGAAGAATGCGACCATTTTCAAAGGCACGTTCTTCGACAATTTTGACTACCTGGCAAGTAATATCCTGTTACCGCTGGGTGGGTTGTTGATTACAGTATTTGCCGGTTGGGTCATGTGCAGCAATTCGAGCTCCGATGAACTGGATCCTGCCGCAGGTTACATTTACAAAGCCTGGCGGTTGCTGGCACGCTTTGTTGCGCCCGTAGCGGTTTTGATCGTGTTTCTGAATGCGATAGGTGTATTCGAGTAACGATGAGAGAGGTTTATCGTAGCGCGATCACGCCATACTCTGCTGAAGCAATGTTTGACCTGATTACCGATATCGAGTCTTACAGTGAATTTCTTCCCTGGTGTAATGAGTCGACGATCCTTTCTTCGAGTGGAGAGGGGCGGGAACAGGAAGTTGTTGCCACGCTGGGCCTCGCTCAGGGTGCACTGACCGGGAAATTAACGACCCGTAGCCGCCTTGTGCGTCCGGCAAGTATTGTGCTGTCCCTCGTTGACGGGCCATTTAGCGAACTGGAAGGTGAGTGGAAAATTCAGCCACTCGGAGAGGCTGGTTGCAAACTCGAATTCAACATGCGCTTCGGATTTTCTAATCCGTTAAAAAACATGATGTTTGGTGCGGTTTTTGAGCAAACTTGCAATAAACTCGTCGATGCGTTCGTCAGCCGTGCAAGAGAGATATCTGCCTAGGTCGGTTCGACCAGCACGTCACGTTGTACTTCCCGTACACGATCACCGTCAAAGAATACGATGAGC
Source organism: Chromatiales bacterium (assembly GCA_002688175.1). Classification (GTDB taxonomy): domain Bacteria; phylum Pseudomonadota; class Gammaproteobacteria; order Steroidobacterales; genus SMWD01. Next base: position 20,151 of record NZCC01000019.1, on the reverse strand, counting down.
CAGGCGCGATCTGCTATTTGCCTGCGGCCCTGGCGAAAATAATAGATATAGTCCCAGCGATCCTGATGAAAAGGGTCTGCGACAGCCGGTGTACCGAGCAAAAATCGTACCTGGCTTCGTGTCATTCCAATTTTGACAGCCTCGATTTCCTTGTCTTCCAGCAGGTTGCCTTGCTGGACATCGACACGATAGACACAGCCGCTGACAGTAGTAGCCAGTAGCATTATAGCCAGCAACAGCAGGGGCAAGCGCAGGTTATGATCAGGGGTGTTTCGCATCAATCAATTATTTTTGTCGTGACGGCCTTGTTTAAGGGATATTCCGGGGCAGGATAATAGCGTATTGTTCGCAGTTGTTCATGCATGGGTAATATCGGGAAGGGTGTCGCAGTGGAAACTCAGGATCTGAAAAAAGCTGGTCTTAAGGCCACGGCGCCGCGTCGAAAAATTCTTCACCTGCTTGAGGAGACTTCTGAGCAACATCTTGGCGCGGAAGAAATTTACCGTCAGTTGAAAGATACCGGTGAGGACATTGGTCTGGCGACAGTGTATCGGGTTCTGGCTCAATTCGAGGCCGCAGGCCTTGTGACCCGGCATAATTTCGAGAGTGGCCATTCGGTTTACGAACTTGATCAGGGTACGCATCACGATCACATGGTTTGTATCGAAACCGGCAAGGTAACTGAGTTTGTCAGCAAGAATATTGAGGCACTGCAGCGGGCCATCGCTGATCGGCATGGCTATGAATTGGTCGAACACCGATTCGTGCTGTATGTGAAACCAAAGCGCAACACTTAGCTCAACATCCTGCAGGCATGGCTTTAGCCGCGATAGTTTGTTAGCCGAGCATTTCTTCGGCATGCGCACGTGTACGGTCCGTGATTTTTACACCGCCAAGCATGCGGGCAATTTCTTCGATACGTTCGCTCGGCGTTAATGGTTTGACCGTGGTCCGCGTGGATTGACTGTCGGTAATTTTTGTTACCCGCAAATGGGTACCGGCCTGGCTTGCAACCTGTGGCAGGTGGGTGACACACAAAACCTGTCGGGAATGGGCAAGTTCATGCAGGCGGGTGCCGACGATTTCAGCGACGCCGCCACCGACACCGGAGTCCACTTCATCAAAAATCAGCGTGGGTATCGCAGTTTGTTGCATCGCTACAACTTGCAAGGCGAGGCTGATCCGCGACAGTTCGCCTCCCGAAGCAATTCTGGCCATGGACCCGGCCGCCTGACCCGGGTTGATCGCGACAGTGAATTCAATATGATCGCCGCCGGTTCTGCCAATTTTCTCAGAGGCTAAAGTTTCGACGTGCACGTGGAAGCGACCGCCGGTCATACCCAGTTCCTGCATGTGGTTGGTAACCTGAGTGTCGATCACTTGCGCAGTCTTGAGACGGGCTTTGGACAGATCGCTGGCTGCGGTATGCATGACCTGTTCGGCTTCAGCCAGTTCCGTGGCTAATGTGTCGAGGCGTTCGTCACTGCCCTCAAGTGATTCCAGCTCGCTGACCAGTTTCAGTGTGAGGTCCGGTAATTCACTGGCCGCGACACGATGTTTGCGTGCCAACTCATGAATATTGCCAAGTCGTTGTTCGAGCAGCTGTAGTGATTCAGGATCGTGCTGGAGTTGTTCACTATGTCGGCGTAACGATTCGGCAGTTTCTGTGAGCAGGATTTCTGCTTCGGCCAGCATGTTGGTCATCGGGGTTAACTCGTCGTCGACCGACGCCAGCTCACTGAGTTCCTGGCGAGTCACGGCAATGGCCGTATGGGCTGACTCGTCATCGGCCTCGTATAATCGTGCGACAGCAAGGCTGATCGCAGTAGCGATACGACCGGCATTGGATGCACGTGCATGGTTGCGTTCAAGCTCGGCGAACTCTCCATCGCTCATATTCAGGGTTTTGAGTTCGGAAACCTGGTAGGTCAAAAGGTCAAGCCGTGCGGCACGGTCTTCGCGAGCAGAATTCAAGGTCATGAATTCATCGCATAGTGCCTGCCATTGATCGAAGCTTGCTGCCATGTGAGCAAGACGTTTTTCATGCCCGCCGAATTCATCGAGGAGCTGGCGCTGGATTCGTGGATGGCGCAGCGATTGATGGGCTTGCTGTCCGCATATGTCGACGAGTTGTTCGCCGATCTCGCGTAGCGTTTGCAGCGGCACACCGTTGCCGTTGACATAACCGCGCGATCTGCCATCAGCTGCGACTATTCGGCGCAGGATGCATTCACCATCTGCATCGAGATCATGTGCGGTAAGCCAGTCTGTGATGTCAGTGCGAGCACCGAGATCAAATGTTGCAGTCACGGTGCAGCGTTTGGTGTCCGTACGTACAGCCCGACTGTCAGCCCGTTCCCCAAGTGCCAGCGCGAGTGCATCAACGAGGATCGATTTGCCCGCTCCGGTTTCGCCGGTCAGCGTCGTCATGCCGGGCGTGAACTCGAGTTCGAGTTCATCAATTACGGCCAGATTGCTGATATGAAGTCGCGCGAGCACGGGTCAGGTTAGCGGCTCGTTGTTCGGTTGCCGCGGCCCCAGTGCAGCTTGCTGCGCAGGATGCCGAAATAGTCATATCCAATTGGATGGATCAATTCAACCCGCAAGTCTGAGACGGCAACCCGCAAACGGTCACCGGGTCCGACTCGGCCGGTAACTTCGCCATCACAGCTGACAATGGCGCTGTCGTCATCGTCGTCACCAAGCTGGATGTCGGTGATGCTCGTGCCGGGTATGACGATTGGTCGGTCGCTCAAGGTATGTGGGCAAATCGGTGCAAGGACCAGTGCATCGAGTCCGGGGGCGACAATTGGCCCGCCACAACTCAGCGCATAAGCTGTTGATCCGGTCGGAGTGGCGACGATAAAACCATCGCCACCATGCGTGTTGACATAGCGTTCATCGACATAGCTTTTGAATTCAAGCAAGCGACCGGTGTCCTGTCTTTTTACAACCACATCGTTCAGTGCGACGCCGCAATTGAGAGTGCCGTTAGCGGTCAGCACTTCTGCTTTGAGCAACATCCGTTTTTCGCTGTCATATTGGCCTGAGATGACTTTGTCCAAGGGGCTGAAGTCATCGCTGGGACTGACATCGGCCAGGAAACCGAGGCGCCCGCGGTTAATTCCAAGTAACGGTTTACTTGCCTCGACTGCGATGCGTGCCGCGTGCAGCATCGAGCCATCGCCGCCGACGGCAATGATCAGATCTGCGTCGTTAGCCAACCGGGAATTGTCTACGCGGGTTACGCCATCAGGCAGATCATTTAATTGCTGCCCGGCACTGGTGAATACGGTTAGTCCGCGCTCCAGCAATTGCTGTGCCAGCGCACGGATTGTGTCGAGAACCCGGCTATCCGCGTAGTTCCCCATCAGTGCAATCGTTGAGAATGTCTTGTTCACAGAGGTAACATTATCGCCCCAGAGAATGCCGGGGCAAGTCACTTGAGCAGATATTTTGCAAAACCGGGGCAGAATCGCTGTTGGTCACATCCTGCTGGAGTGAAATCCACTGGTGCATCCTGGGGATTACGGCTGAAGCCGCTCCCGGATACTCAATCGTCATGCCCCTTTCTAATCGGGGCCCGCAGCCATTTAGGTGGGATTATTGGGCTTTGTTTCGGTTGCTGATCGGTGCTTTGCGGGCTGGTTCGCGTTGCAGGGATACCACCTGCAACTCATTTTGATCCGTGGCCTTTTCAACTCGATTGAGTTGTGCCTTGCTGACCCGGCGGTGAGGGTTTTCCTGCCAGCGCCGACTGGGAATTCGATGAGTCATGTTGCCATCTCCTCGAGTTTCGTGAATGCAAATAATTGACAGTAACGATTATCAGTGTCTGCTTATCGCCGGTCAGCAGGTTGTTTTTACTACCTGCTGGCATCACAGCCTGAATTTAACAAAATATCCGAATTAATGCACATTCCCACCGATGGAGACATTTAAGCCTCTGTTGCTTGACAGCATAAATATCACGTTGCTAGCTTCACCGATTGTCATCGATGTTGAGTATAGTTAGCACATGAATTCTGATCCTGATGGAAAAGAGCCATCTGACCGCTCTCGTCAGATCCTGCGCGTGCTTGTCGACCAATACATCAGGGATGGAAATCCCGTTGGTTCACGGACGCTGGCCAAGGCATCCCGGCTGGATCTGAGTCCCGCAACGATTCGAAATGTCATGGCGGATCTGGAAGACCTCGGTTTTATCAATTCGCCACATACGTCAGCCGGGCGGGTGCCGACTGCCAAAGGCTACCGGTTTTTTGTCGATACGCTGCTCAACCTGCAACCGATGGCCACTCGGGATATTGATCGGCTGCAAGTTCAGTTGACTGACGAGGCGTATGGTAGTGCGAAAGACATTGCTTCGGCGGCGTCGTCAATGCTTTCATCGCTGACCAGCCTGGCCGGGATTGTGACCATCCCAAGGCAAGCTCGCATTGAGTTACGCCAGGTCGAGTTTTTGCCGTTATCGGATCGAAGAGTGCTGGCTATCCTCGTCGTTAACGACAGCGAGGTCGAGAACCGGGTTCTCGACGTGGATCGTGACTACGGGGCGGAAGAATTGCGGCGGGCAGCCAATTACCTGAACAGCAATTTTGCCGGCAAGTCACTGGACACGATTCGTTCCCAGATTGTGGCGAGCCTGAGCAATACACGTGAGACGATGAATTCGATGATGATCGACGCGATAAGCATCGCTCAGCAGGCTTTGGGAACCTCGGCAGACCGCTCCGAATATGTCATGTCCGGCGAAACCAAGCTCATGGAGTTCAATGATTTATCCGATATTGACACCTTGCGGCACTTGTTCGATGCGTTCAACCAGCAACGCGAGATTCTGCACCTTCTGGATCGCAGTATTGAGGCGCATGGCGTGCAGATCTTCATCGGCGAGGAGTCCGGTTACAGTATTCTCGATGAATGCAGCGTCGTGTCTGCACCGTACCGGGTCGATGCGGACACGGTCGGTGTGCTCGGGGTTATCGGTCCGACCCGCATGGCCTACGAGCGGATAATCCCAATTGTAGATATCACGTCTAAATTGGTTGGCTCGGTCTTGAATTTAGATCATTAGTCCCCAGATATGACTAGCATCGGGTTGCATGCAATGCGACCCGGTTTTGTTGTGCATGGAGGGTTTCAATGTCGGATAGCACTGAAAAGGCAGATCAAGAGTTGGAAACGGTAGCGGAGCAGACCGCAGAACAACAGTCACTGGACACCGAGGAGGTTGACAATGACGAGTTGGATTTGCCGGATCAACTCACAGCAGCACTAGAAAAAGCTGAAGAAAATAATAATAAATATATGAGGTTAGCAGCGGAAGTTGAGAATATACGTAAACGTACGGTGCGCGAGGTTGAGCACGCCCATAAATTTGGGATCGAGCGGTTTGCTGCGGAGTTGCTTACTGTGGTCGACAGCCTGGAGATGGGTATCGACATGGCTGATGGTGCATCTGCTGAAGCCCTGTTGGAGGGCAAGCAGGCTACCCTGAAACTGATGATCGGCGCATTGGCGAAATCAGGTATCGAACAGCTTGATCCGGAGGGGGAGCCATTCGATCCGAACCTGCATGAGGCGATGACGATGCAACCCACAGATGCGGCTGAACCTGGCTCAGTGCTGACCGTGGTCCAGAAAGGCTATCAACTCAACGGTAGATTGTTACGCCCGGCACGGGTCATCGTGGCCAGTGAGCCCGGAACTTGAAAAATTACTGACAGACCCAAATATAACAGGCAACACATTTTTTTATTTATTCTGAACCAGAACTGTATTTGGAGAAACCCATGGGAAAAGTGATCGGAATCGATCTTGGCACGACAAATTCGTGTGTCGCGCTAATTGACGGCGATACGGCCAAGGTCATCGAGAACAGCGAGGGTGACCGCACAACGCCGTCAACCATTGCCTTTACAAAAGATGATGAGATTCTCGTCGGTCAGGCTGCCAAGCGTCAGGCCGTCACGAACCCGCAAAATACGCTGTTTGCGATCAAGCGCCTGATCGGTCGCCGCTTTGACGATGAGGTCGTCAAGCGCGATCTCGAAATGGTGCCGTACAACATTGTTAAGGCCGACAATGGCGATGCATGGGTTGAGGGCAATGGCAAGAAAATGGCCCCGCCAGAGGTATCGGCGCGCGTGCTGATGAAAATGAAGAAAACTGCTGAAGATTATCTGGGCGAACCGGTGACCGAGGCTGTTGTCACCGTGCCGGCGTACTTCAATGACTCGCAGCGACAGGCCACCAAGGATGCCGGCAAGATTGCGGGTCTTGAGGTTAAGCGCATTATTAACGAACCGACCGCGGCTGCTTTGGCCTACGGCATGGATAAGCAGCGCGGTGATCGCAAGATTGCCGTTTACGATCTTGGCGGCGGTACTTTCGATATCTCGATTATTGAAATCGCAGAGATCGATGGTGAGCACCAGTTTGAGGTGTTGGCCACCAATGGTGATACATTCCTCGGTGGTGAGGATTTTGATCTGCACATCATTGATTATCTTGCTGCCGAGTTTGAAAAAGAGAGTGGTGTTGATATTCGCAAGGATCCGCTGGCCATGCAGCGCCTCAAAGAGGCGGGAGAAAAGGCCAAGATTGAATTGTCCTCAGCACAGCAGACCGAGGTCAATCTGCCCTATATAACGGCTGATGCGGATGGTCCCAAGCACCTGAATATCAAGCTGACGCGGGCAAAACTCGAGGCCCTGGTCGGTGAACTCATCAGCAAGACCATTGAGCCGTGCAGGATCGCGATTAAGGATGCCGACCTGAAGGTAGGCGAAATTGATGATGTTATCCTCGTCGGCGGTCAGACGCGTATGCCGAAAGTAGCCGAGGAGGTTAAAAATTTCTTCGGTGCGGAGCCGCGTAAGGATGTCAATCCGGACGAAGCGGTTGCCATGGGAGCGGCAATTCAGGCCGGTGTGTTATCGGGTGACGTCAAGGATGTTCTGCTGCTTGATGTAACGCCTTTGTCACTGGGTATCGAGACACTCGGCGGTGTCATGACGCGGGTCATTGACAAGAATACGACGATCCCGACCAAGGCTTCACAGGTGTTCTCTACTGCTGATGACAACCAGACAGCGGTAACGATTCATGTGCTGCAGGGTGAACGGCAGCGTTCAACCGATAACAAGTCCCTTGGCCGGTTTGATCTGGCGGACATCCCGCCGGCGGCGCGTGGTATGCCGCAGATCGAAGTGTCATTTGATATCGATGCGAACGGCATCCTGAATGTATCGGCGCAAGACAAGGCGACCGGCAAGGAACAGCGTATCGTCATCAAAGCGTCAAGTGGCCTGTCGGACCAGGATATCGAGCAGATGGTATCGGATGCCGAAGCACATGCCGAGGAAGACGAGAAGTTTCGTGAACTTGTTGATGTCCGGAACCAGGCTGATGCGCTTTTGCATGCGACCGAAAAATCCCTTGAGGATCTCGGTGAGAAGGTCGATCCTGCTGAGCGGGGTCAGGCTGAGTCTGCCATGGGCGATTTGAAAGAAGCGCTCAAGGGCGATGACAAGGACACGATTGAGGCGAAAACCAAGGCACTTGCTGAGATTTCGGCCGGGTTTGCGCAGAAGGCTTACGAACAGGCGCAGGCGGCTGACAGTGATGGGTCGGAAGCCGCCGGAGAACAGGGTGCGGCTGATGATGGTGTTGTCGATGCCGAGTTTGAGGAGGTTAACGACGACGACAGTCAGCCCAAGTCTGACTGAAAAGCTGAGTAATGAGCCGATGCCGTGCTCCGGTGGAGCACGGCTTTGGTGTATCTGAAGAAAACGACTCAGAGCATGGTTGCTCTGCTGTACAGAAAGGATAATGACGACAGGCCATGTCCAAGCGTGATTATTACGAAGTGCTCGGTGTCAAGCGTGACGCATCCGAAGCCGATATCAAGAAGAGCTATCGTCGTCTGGCGATGAAGCATCATCCGGATCGTAATCCGGAGGATGACTCGAATGCTGAAGCAGCGTTCAAAGAAACCAGGGAAGCCTACGAAGTCCTGTCTAATGCACAGAAGCGCGCTGCATACGACCAGTACGGGCATGCCGGCCTTGAGCAGGGCGCGGGCCCGGGGGGCTTTAATCCTTCCGATGCCTTTGGCGACATGTTCGGCGATGTTTTTGGTGACATATTCGGTGGCAGTGGGCGCCGTGGTCAGAGCCAGGTGTACCGTGGTGCCGACCTGCGTTATGAGTTGGTCATGGATCTGCAGCAGGCCGTTTTTGGCGATACCGTCAACATCGAATTACCAACGATGCAGGCGTGCGAGACTTGCGTTGGTACTGGTGCAAAGCCAGGTACCAGCCCGGTTACCTGTGATACTTGTAGTGGCCATGGCCAGGTGCGTCGTCAGCAGGGCTTCTTCTCGGTACAGCAGACTTGTCCGAGTTGTCGCGGCAGCGGCAAAAAAATTGAGCAACAGTGCAGTGACTGTCACGGTCGCGGACGTACTCAGCATAACAAGACGCTTGCCGTTAAAGTGCCACCGGGCGTTGATAATGGTGACCGTATACGGTTGGGCGGTGAGGGTGAAGCCGGCCAGAACGGTGGGCCTCCGGGTGACCTGTATGTTGATATCCGGGTAACCGGGCACCCCATTTTTGCCCGTGACGGTGCGGATCTGTCCTGTACCGTACCGATCGCCTTTGTAACCACCGCACTCGGTGGTACCGTCACTGTGCCGACACTGGATAGTGAGGTGAAACTAAAGATTCCTGCGGAGACCCAGTCCGGTAAGGTATTTCGGATCCGTGGCAAGGGCGTTAAGCCGATTCGTAGTCATGCGACTGGTGATCTGTATTGTCGGGTTGAAGTTGAGACCCCCATCAAGCTGACTTCTGAGCAGAAAGAATTGCTGACCAGGTTCAATGATGCAATTGCTGCCGGCGGTGATCGGCACCGACCACGAATGACGTCCTGGCGGGACGGTGTCAAACGATTTTTTGAAAATATTGCTTCCTGAGACTGAGGTGTTCCTATGACACGAATCGCAGTTTTCGGTGCCACCGGACGAATGGGGCAGACGCTGATTCGGCTGATAACCGATGATGCTGATCTTGAGCTCGTCGGGGCTGCAACAGAACCCGGTCATGTCGACATTGGCAGCGATGCCGGCAGCGTCGCCGGTGTGCAATCACTCGGTGTAGAGATTACAGACGATGCGTCGGCTGCTGTGTCTGGTGCCGACGTAGCGATTGATTTTACGTTATCGGCAGCCGTGCAGAACAACGTTGCGGCCTGTGTCGAACACGGAGTTGCTCTCGTTATGGGGACGACAGGTTTGTCGGCCGATGATGACATTGCACTTAAGCAGGCAGCAGAGTCGATCGCCTTGCTGTATGGGCGCAATATGAGTGTCGGCGTTAACCTGCTGTCCGAGCTTGTGCGCCTGGCAGGGCAGGCACTTGGCACTGAATATGATGTTGAAATCAATGAAACTCACCATCGCCACAAGGTCGATGCTCCGTCCGGAACGGCGTTGCAACTCGGTGAGTCTGCGGCGCAGGGTCGGGACCAGTCGCTGGATTCTGTCGCCGTTTATGATCGGCACGGTGTGGGGGAGGCCCGTGCACCGGGCAGTATCGGTTTCTCTTCTATCCGAGCTGGCAGTGTCATCGGTGATCACACGGTCCTGTACGCTGCCGACGAGGAGATTGTCGAATTAAGGCATCGTGCGCTGGACCGGGCCGTGTTCGCACGCGGCGCCTTGCGTGCCGCTACCTGGATTGCCGGGCGTCAGGCAGGATTCTATGTGATGAATGATGTTTTGGGGCTCTAAAGCCTAAGATTGACCAAGACAACCGTTGGCCCGGTCGCTACAATACGCCGGATCCCATGTAAATCGAATATTGGCGGGAGGGATCCGATTATGGGCCCCTCCCGCTTTGTATATCTGCGCACGATTTTCGCGCGGATAACCCAGAACGAGGTGTAGGTAAGTGACGGAACCAGCCATTCTTGCGTTGGAAGACGGAACAGTATTTCGCGGAGTGTCGATCGGCGCAACCGGCCAGACGATCGGTGAGGTCGTATTTAATACGTCGATGACCGGTTATCAGGAAATCCTGACTGACCCTTCTTATTGTCGGCAGATGGTGACGTTTACTTATCCGCATATCGGTAACACGGGCATTAACAGCGATGATAATGAGAGTAAGAAGATTTTTGCTGCCGGTCTGATTATCAGGGATTTACCTGTTGTCAGCAGCAGTTGGCGCGAAGAGATTGGGTTATCGGAATTCTTAAAGCGCGGGAACGTCGTCGCCATTGCCGAGATTGATACTCGCAAGCTGACCCGGATTCTGCGTGACAAGGGGGCTTTATCCGGCTGTATCATGACCGGGAATGCCGATTCTGCGACGGCTGTGGCCCACGCAAAGAGATTTCCAGGGCTTGCCGGTATGGATTTGGCAAAAATCGTAACGACTGCGAACTCTTATCAATGGAGTCTTGGGCTGAACTGGCCGCCGACAGATGTTCTGGCGGGAAAGCGAGTGGCCACTTTCAATGTTGTTGCTTTCGATTTCGGTATCAAGCGGAATATCCTGCGCCTGCTCGTCGGGCATAACTGTCGGGTTACTGTAGTGCCGGCGCAGACATCTGCCGAAAAAGTGCTGGCGTTGTCGCCCGATGGTGTGTTTCTGTCCAATGGACCCGGAGACCCGGAGCCGTGTAAGTATGCGATCGACTCTATCCGGTCAATACTTGCGACCGATATCCCGGTGTTCGGTATTTGTCTTGGTCACCAGTTACTGGCACTTGCCAGTGGAGCCAGTACGGTCAAGATGAAGTTTGGCCATCACGGCGCCAACCATCCGGTGCAGGATCTCAATACCGGGCAGGTTGCCATCACCAGTCAGAACCATGGTTTCGCGGTCGATGAGGCATCACTGCCCGATAATTTGCAACCGACACATCGCTCATTATTCGATAATTCACTTCAAGGAATTAAGAGAACTGATTGTTCTGCCATAGGTTTTCAGGGTCATCCTGAGGCTAGTCCGGGCCCACATGATCTGCTTGGAATCTTTACAGAGTTTATGTCCATGATGCAGGCACGCCGGGCGCAATCCGCTGCCAGTCTGCTAGTTACTCGTGAGACAGGTTAAGGCGAGATGCCCAAACGTACTGATATCAACAGCATTCTTATTATTGGCGCCGGTCCGATCGTCATCGGTCAGGCCTGCGAATTCGATTATTCCGGCGCTCAGGCCTGCAAGGCATTACAGGATGAGGGTTACCGCGTAATTCTGGTTAATTCGAATCCCGCGACAATCATGACCGATCCGGAGATGGCTGACGCTGTTTACATCGAACCGGTGAACTGGAAGACCGTCGCAAAAATTATTGAGCACGAAAAACCGGATGCGTTACTGCCGACGATGGGCGGGCAGACCGGCTTAAATTGTGCACTGGACCTGGTTCGCGAGGGGGTGCTGAAAAAATTCGACGTGGAGTTGATTGGTGCTTCTCGCGAGGCAATCGATACCGCAGAGGACCGTGACCAGTTCCGCATGGCAATGCAGGAAATTGGCCTCAGTGTACCGACATCAGGTATTGCGCATACGCTCGAGGAGGCGTTCGCGGTCCAGGCAGAAATTGGTTACCCGGCGATTGTACGGCCATCCTTTACTCTGGGCGGTAGTGGCAGCGGAATTGCCTATAACCGCGAGGAATTTGAAACGATCGTTGCGCGGGGGCTCGATTTGTCGCCGACGACCGAGGTGTTGCTCGAAGAGTCTGTCATCGGCTGGAAAGAGTTTGAGATGGAGGTGGTTCGCGACCGCAACGACAACTGCATCATCATTTGTTCGATAGAAAACGTCGATGCGATGGGTGTGCATACCGGTGATTCGATTACGGTGGCGCCTGCGCAGACGTTGACGGACAAGGAGTATCAGTCATTGCGAGATGCTTCGATCGCTGTTTTGCGTCGCATTGGCGTTGAGACGGGCGGTTCGAATGTGCAGTTTGCCGTGAGTCCGGCTGATGGGCGTATTCTTATCATTGAGATGAATCCGCGTGTGTCGCGTTCATCTGCACTTGCATCAAAGGCCACCGGTTTTCCGATTGCCAAAGTGGCGGCCAAGCTGGCAGTTGGTTACACGCTGGATGAGTTGCAAAATGACATCACAGGCGGGGCTACGCCAGCATCTTTCGAGCCGACCATCGATTATGTCGTAACTAAAATACCGCGTTTTACGTTCGAAAAATTTGCTGGTGCCAATGACCGACTGACTACCCAGATGAAATCGGTCGGCGAGGTCATGGCGATCGGTCGTACCTTTCAGGAGTCTTTGCAGAAGGCCATGCGAGGACTTGAAACAGGCATAGACGGTCTGGTTGAGATTTTTCCCGCAGAGCCAAGTGATGATGATTTTGACCGCTTGCGTTACGAACTGCAGATGCCCGGGCCAGATCGCCTGCTGTATGCCGCAGATGCATTTCGCCATGGATTACCCGGCCCGGAGATAGCCGATCTGACGGGTATTGATCCCTGGTTTCTTAGTCAGTTAGAGGAACTTGTCACGCTGGAACAGACAGTTCGCAGCGAGGGAGTCGCGTGGCTTGAAGCAGATCACCTGCGTAGTCTGAAGCGCAAGGGTTTTTCTGACAGTCGTCTTGCTACGCTTCTTGCGACCGATGAGCACGTGATACGTCAGCACCGGCTACAGAACGATATTCATCCGGTGTTCAAGCGTGTCGATACCTGCGCCGCTGAGTTTTCGACCACCACAGCCTACATGTACTCGACTTACGAGGATGAATGTGAGGCCGCACCGACCAACAGGAACAAGATCGTCATACTTGGTGGTGGCCCAAACCGAATTGGTCAGGGTATCGAGTTCGATTATTGCTGCGTCCATGCGGCGCTTGCGTTACGCGATATCGATTACGAGACGATCATGATCAACTGTAATCCCGAAACTGTTTCAACGGATTACGATACCTCTGATCGGCTATATTTCGAGCCACTGACATTTGAAGATGTCATGGAAATCATCGATCTGGAAAAACCCAGGGGTGTCATCGTCCAGTATGGCGGACAGACACCGTTGAAATTGGCCCGGGCACTTGAAGCGGCCGGCGCACCCATTATCGGTACCAGTCCAGATTCAATCGACCTGGCTGAAGATCGGGAGCGATTTCAGCAGTTGCTGCAACGCCTGAATCTAAAACAGCCACCGAATTGCATTGCTCGTGATGTGGAAGAGGCCGTCGCGATGGGCGCGGAGGTGGGTTTCCCGCTCGTTGTCAGGCCATCCTATGTGCTTGGTGGGCGGGCCATGGAAATTGTTCACAACGAGGACGACCTGCGGCTTTACATGAACGAGGCTGTTGAGGTGTCAAATGATTCGCCGGTTCTGCTTGATCGGTTCCTGGATCAGGCAGTTGAAGTCGACGTTGATGCCATTTGCGATGGTGAGCATGTAACGATTGGCGGCATCATGGAGCATATTGAACAGGCCGGTGTGCATTCCGGTGATTCTGGTTGCTCACTGCCGCCGGCAACACTCAGTGAAGAACTGCAGGATCAGTTAGCTGATCAGGTGGTGTCCCTCGCGAAAGCCCTGAATGTTATCGGTCTGATGAATACACAGTTTGCGATTCAGAACGGAGTTATATATGTACTTGAGGTTAATCCTCGTGCTGCCCGAACGGTACCGTTTGTATCCAAGGCTACGAGTATTCCGCTGGCCAAGGTTGCGGCTAAAACAATGGTCGGTATTCGATTACATGAGCAGGGCGTGCTTGATACGCCGGTACCGGATTATTTTTCTGTCAAGGAATCAGTTTTCCCGTTTTCTAAATTTCCTGATGCCGATCCGATACTTGGTCCGGAGATGAAATCAACAGGCGAGGTTATGGGGACCGGCCGTTCATTTTCCGAGGCCTATGCCAGGGCACAGCTTGCTTCGGGAGTTGAGCTGCCAAGTTATGGTCAGGCCTTATTGTCGGTACGAGACCGCGATAAACAGGCTACCGTTAAGCTGGCTGAGGTCATGATTGAGCGTGGCTTTGATGTATGCGCAACCGATGGTACAGCGCGCTACCTGGCGGAGAACGGAATCCAGTGTCGCCGCGTGAACAAGGTGCGTGAAGGCAGACCGCATATTGTTGATATGATCAAGAATGGTGAGATCACCTTCATTGCTAACACGACCGAAGGCAAGCAGGCAATTCGTGAGTCACACTCAATTCGTGCGGCAGCTGTTCAGAACAAGGTGACCTACTACACGACATTGGCCGCTGCCATGGCAACCTGCCTGGCCCTTGATCATCTTGATAGTGGCGAGGTCAACCGGCTTCAGGATTTGCATAAAGAGGTGGGTGGATGAACCGGGTACCCATTACGATCGACGGAGCTGATCAGCTCCGTGATGAGCTTCGCCGTTTGAAATCAGTTGAGCGGCCACGCATTGCGCAGGCTATTGCCGAGGCACGTGCGCATGGTGATCTGAAAGAAAATGCTGAGTATCACGCGGCCAAGGAAGAGCAGGGTTTCATTGAGGCACGGATTCGGGACATTGACGGCAAGCTGTCTAACGCACAGATTATCGATGTAACCCAGTTTGGCTCAAGCGGCAAAGTTATCTTCGGCGCGACCGTTGACCTGATCGATGAGGATGACGGCAGGGAATTGACCTACCGGATAGTAGGTGAAGATGAAGCGGATATCGCTGCAGGAATGATTTCCGTCGGTTCTCCAATTGCCCGTGCATTGATCAGCATGGAAGAGGGTGATGTCGCCATTGTTAATGCCCCAGGTGGAGAGAAGGCATTCGAAATTGTCGCAGTTCGTTACCTCTGAATTCTGCTTCAGGGTAATTCGATACCAGGATTTTTTTCGCGTCGACGATACAGTATTGCCGTATTGCCGATGCGAGCAACGAGACAGGCATTGGATTTCGTGACCATTGCATCGATCGCTGCATTGCGCGCATCTCGATCACCAACGCGCACCTTGGCTTTGATGAGTTCATGATGCTCCAGGGTCTGGTTCAATTCGCTTGCCAGGCCGGCGGAAATCCCGCCGGTGCCGACCTGGATGACCGGTTTGAGGTCGTGTGCGAGGCTCCGCAAGTGTTTTTTCTGTTTGTCATTTAATTGCATTGCTCTGATTATAACGATCATGGCCAAAGGTTCATCCAGCAAGAACTGGCGTCGGCGTCAGGACTCCGATGAGTACGTCAAGCGAGCGCAGGCGGAAGGTTGGCGCTCACGGGCGGTTTATAAGCTCAGTGAAATCAATGAGCGTGAACGGATGCTGCGGCGCGGCGCTTTTGTGCTTGACCTCGGGGCTGCACCCGGTGCCTGGAGCCAGTATGCGAGTAAAATTGTCGGTCCCGACGGGCGGGTCATTGCAATTGACCTGTTGCCCATGCTGCAGATACCTGACGTCGATATCATCCAGGGTGATTTTCGTGAGGAACCGGTACTGGCGAAAATGCTGCACTGCGTAGGAGATGATCGGGTCGACCTTGTTATGTCAGATATGGCCCCCAATATTACTGGTGTGAAGTCTGTCGATCAGCCCCGTGCCATGTATCTGGCGGAGTTGGCGGCAGATTTGGCTGCCCGGGTACTGGGAAAACGCGGCATTCTTGTAATCAAGCTGTTTCACGGTGAGGGGTTTGATGATTTCGTTCGTGATATGCGCAACCAATATGCGACGGTCAAGGTTCGAAAACCAAGAGCATCGCGGCCTCACAGCCGTGAGACTTACCTCGTAGCCCGGAATATTCAGTTATAGTAGGCTGTATATAGATATGAGCGCTGCGCGGTACGCAGCGAAGGAATGGAATTTGTTTTGAACGACCTGGCAAAAAATATTGTTCTGTGGATCGTCATCGCGATCGTGTTACTGACCGTCTTCCAGAGTTTCGGTACCGGTGGGCGACAGACTGATCCACTGGACTACTCAACATTCCTCGGGCTGGTTGAAACTAGTCAGATCAGTGAGGTTACGTTCCAGGGCGATACCATCAAAGGCGTCCTCGTATCGGGTGAGCGCTTTGTGACCTACAGCCCCGAGACTGACAATACGGCTCTGATCGGTGAACTCAAGAAGAGCAATGTGCAGATCCGGGCAACGGCGCCGAAAGGCCAGAATATTCTCGTCAGCCTGTTTATTAACTCATTCCCGGTTCTGCTGCTGATTGGCGTTTGGGTTTATTTCATGCGCCAGATGCAAGGCGGTGGCGGTGGTAAAGGTGCGATGACATTCGGTAAGAGCCGTGCACGCCTGCTCGGTGAAGATCAGGTTAACGTGACATTCAAGGATGTAGCCGGTGTCGAGGAAGCCAAGGAGGAGGTAGGTGAGATCGTCGACTTTCTCAAGGATCCCTCCAAGTTTCAGCGTCTGGGCGGAAAGATTCCGCAGGGCGTGTTGATGGTCGGTTCGCCGGGCACGGGTAAAACCCTGTTAGCCAGAGCGATTGCCGGTGAAGCCAAGGTACCGTTCTTTACGATTTCTGGTTCTGACTTTGTCGAAATGTTTGTTGGCGTCGGCGCGTCGCGGGTTCGTGACATGTTCGAGCAGGCAAAAAAACATGCTCCGTGTATCATTTTTATCGATGAGATTGATGCGGTTGGACGACATCGCGGTGCGGGGCTCGGTGGTGGTCATGACGAGCGAGAACAAACACTGAACCAACTACTCGTCGAAATGGATGGTTTTGAGGGTAATGAAGGCATTATCGTGATTGCGGCGACCAACCGTCCTGATGTGCTCGATCCCGCGTTATTGCGTCCGGGTCGTTTCGATCGACAGGTTGTCGTACCCCTGCCGGATGTTCGCGGACGGGAGCAGATTCTGCGTGTTCACATGCGTAAGGTACCGATAGACGACAATGTACGACCGGCGATTATTGCCCGTGGGACACCCGGGTTCTCAGGTGCGGATCTGGCTAATCTTGTTAATGAGGCAGCTCTTTTCGCCGCCCGAGCGAATCGACGTACCGTTACCATGGATGAGTTTGAGCAGGCCAAAGACAAGATCATGATGGGCACCGAGCGTCGCTCGATGGTTATGACGGATGAAGAGAAACGCCTGACCGCCTATCACGAATCCGGCCATGCAATAGTTGGTTTGACGGTTCCAGATCATGATCCGGTCTACAAGGTTTCGATTATTCCACGCGGCAGAGCGCTTGGCATTACGATGTTTTTGCCGGAACAGGATCGCTATAGCTTCAGCAAGCGCAGGCTAAACAGCCAGATCTCCAGCCTGTTTGGTGGCCGCATCGCTGAAGAGATGGTGTTCGGTGCTGATGCCGTGACGACAGGCGCATCAAATGATATCGAGCGGGCGACGGAGATAGCCCGCAACATGGTGACCAAGTGGGGTCTCTCTGACCAACTTGGTCCTCTGACCTATAGCGAAGATGAAGGCGAGGTATTTCTCGGCCGTTCAGTTACCCAGCATAAGCAGGTTTCGGACGAGACAGCGCATGCGATTGATCAGGAAATTCGTAACGTTATCGATACGAATTACCAGCGTGCCATGCAGATTCTGACCGAGCATCGAGACGTTTTGGATCTCATGGCCAAGGCGCTGATGAAGTACGAAACGATCGACGAATCCCAGCTCAAGGATATTATGGAGGGCAAACAGCCCAAGCCACCGGAAGACTGGGACAGTCAGGATGATCCTCCAAGCGCCGGTAAGGACAAAGACGATAACGTCAAGAAAAAGGACGATACATCGATCGGCGGTCCTGCCGAGCAACATTAGCGGAAGATACCCGCCATTTGCGGACAAAGCAGCCTCTGCCAGTATGTGGTGGTGAGCCCGGTACGTTCGTTGTGAGTTCTGAGTCCTTAGCCGCACAACTTTCTCGACATGACTCGAACCTTGTCATGGGCATAGTTAATGTCACCCCCGATTCCTTTGCCGACGGCGGAAGATTTCTTGAACCGGACGAAGCGGTTAAACATGCGGCCCGCCTGATTGCAGCTGGCGCTGATATTCTCGATGTCGGCGGTGAATCGACCCGTCCCGGTGCCGCAGAGGTTCCGACGGACCAGGAACTTGATCGAGTTATCCCTGTTATCGAACTTCTGACCCGGGAGTTCGATGTTCCGGTTTCCATTGATACCAGCAAGGCGATTGTTATGCGTGAAGCAGTAACGGTTGGCGCTGTGATGGTTAACGATGTTTGCGCTCTGGAGTCCGAGGATGCACTGGCAACAGTTGCCGGACTGGAGGTGGCCGTATGCCTGGTGCATATGCAGGGTCGTCCTCGTTCGATGCAGGACGCACCTGGGTATGCCGATGTAACGGAAGAAGTCTGTGATTATCTGCGTAAGCGGGCAGAGGCATGTCTTGCGGCCGGTATTCATGCGGATAACATTATCATCGATCCGGGTTTTGGTTTCGGCAAGACCCTCGAGCATAACCTGCAATTGTTGCGTGAACTGGATCGGCTGGTTGAAATTGGTTTCCCGGTTCTGGTCGGTCTGTCACGCAAGTCGATGCTCGGCACCATGATCGGTCGGGATGTCCACGACCGGCTGGCCGGGAGTCTGGCTCTGGCTCTGCTAGCGGCGCAACAGGGTGCCGCTATATTCAGGGTTCATGATGTTGCGCCGACCGTGGATGTATTGAGAGTATTAAGGCAGTTGAATAATAAGTATGCGACCCATTAATACAGGATAGAAGAATGGCTAGAAAATATTTTGGTACGGATGGGATTCGTGGTCGGGTCGGTGATGAGCCGATGACGGCAGAATTTGCATTACGTCTCGCCAGCGCCGTGGCGCGTGTATTGGCTCCGGATGGTGGGCGGGTGGTTATCGGCAAAGATACCCGGGTATCAGGCTACATGCTCGAGGCGGCGCTTGAGGCCGGCTTTGTCGCAGCAGGTATAGATGTGTTATTGCTTGGGCCGCTGCCGACACCGGGCATAGCCTGCCTGACGAAAGCGCTGAATGCCGATGTCGGTGTTGTGATCAGCGCATCGCATAATCCGTATTTTGACAACGGTATAAAATTCTTTGATGCGGAAGGGATGAAACTGCCCGACGTGGTTGAGGAGCAGATCGAAAGTTTCCTGACGCAACCGGCCATCACCCGGGATTCGAGATCGCTGGGGCGGGCCAAACGCATTGACAGTTCCCGTGAAGATTATCAGCAGTTCTGTCTGTCGACTGTACCCGACGGGTTCAGTCTGGATGCACTCAAGATCGTGCTCGATTGTTCACACGGGGCCGGTTATAAGGTCGCGCCCCGGGTCATGACCGCATTGGGCGCTGAAATCATCCCGATCGGTTGTTCGCCGAATGGTAAAAATATTAATGACGGTTGTGGTACCACGCACCCGGACCTGATGACGGTGACGGTCAAGGCTGTGGGGGCAGATCTTGGTATCGCCTTTGACGGTGACGGCGACCGGGTTCTGATGGTTGATCATGAAGGTAATCTCATCGATGGTGATCAGTTACTGTATGTACTCGCCAAGGCGTGGCACACCAGTGGCCAATTATCCGGGCCGGTAGTTGGTACGCTGATGACCAATCTTGGTCTTGAACGAGCGCTGGGTGAGCTTGGTATCGAATTCCGGCGCGCCAAGGTCGGTGATCGCTATGTCATGGCCTTGCTGAACGAGATCGGTGGTCGGCTCGGCGGTGAAACATCCGGACATTTGTTGTGTCTGGACAAGACGACCACCGGTGACGGGCTGGTCAGCGCGTTACAGGTCCTCGTAATTATGCTTGAGGCAGGCCAAACGCTTGCAGAATTGGTCAGCGGTATGTCGCATTTTCCGCAGACCCTGATCAATGTCCGCACACAGTCCCGTATCGACCTGGATGCATCGACCGAGATTCAGGGCGCCATTCGAAATGCCGAGCAACAGCTTGCCGAGCGTGGCCGGGTTCTGGTGCGGGCTTCCGGAACCGAGCCGGTCGTGCGGGTCATGGTTGAGGGGGAGGATGAAGGTGAGGTTGCTCTTTTGGCCGAGGAGCTGGCTGAAGAAATTGGTCGTCATGCGGCTTGATTAAGGGTCTTTGGTATTTTTCATTCTGAGTGGCACCGGGGGGGAGGGTGTTTCCCTGGGCGGCATTTTCGCGTCAGGTACCCTTCCGAAACGCCGCAGGAGCGGCTTTAAGGTTTCGGAAGGGTACCTG
>NZCC01000018.1 GCA_002688175.1 Chromatiales bacterium | reverse complement strand
CACTCCTGCCGTCTGATCAGCAGGAGAAGGGTTACACGTGGGTCATTTTTGGGTGCAAATACCCGGGTCTAGTGGGTCACTTTTGGGTGCAAATCAACATGTTCACCTTTCCCGGTATACGTAGAACCTAATTGCGTGTTGATCTTCGCGTATGAGATCTCTGCTACGATCATCTTTCGCCAATGCGGCATCTGAGGCGATGATTCTGGCATTTTATTAGGCACTGCCTGTTTTATTAGGCACTTGTATAAACCTGATGCTCTACAACCCTTGAGAAATGGCGCGCCCGGAGAGATTCGAACTCCCGACCTTCTGGTTCGTAGCCAGACACTCTATCCAACTGAGCTACGGGCGCGCACTTTATAAATCAATAGCTTGAACGCCTTTTCTGACGTTTGTCATGGCTAAAACCCGGTAGCGGGAGCGCATTCTAACTGTCCCGGTTGGCCTGCTCAAGCGATGTAGCGATTTCAATCCGTGGATTGACCCAAAGTTGTTTGTCAGTGGTGATTGTGGGGTCGATCTTGTGGCTGGGTTAATGGCAGATTCTTCCTGGTATCAGTCGGGATGCGGCTGACAGCCTCACCGCTGTGTGGCGCTGTCTGCTGCCCAAGCTTATGGTCTGGTCAGTTGTTCGGGTAGACTTCCGAGCCACTCTGAGCCGGGTTGGCTCGTGGCGACGGAACCATTTATCGGGAGAATATGCATGATTCTGCTTACGGGTGTGACCGGCAAGACCGGCGGAGCTGCGGCCAGCGAGCTGATCAAGAAGGGCGTATCTTTACGTGCCCTGGTGCGTGATGCCGATAAGGCCTCCGCATTGAAAGAAGCCGGTGTTGAACTGGTGGTTGGTGATGCTGCTGAACGGGATGTTGTCGCCAGGGCGCTGGACGGTGTTGAGAAAGCATTGTTGATTTTGCCGAACAGCCAGGAACAGCAGGACATGGAGATGCAGTTCGTCGACCTCGCGGCCGAGGCGGGTGTCAGACATTTCGTCAAGTTATCCTCACTTGAGGCTTTGCCTGAAGCCACTAGTCCGATTCCATCGATGCATTATGCGGTTGAGCAGCACATTTGCACGACCGATATGGATTGGACGATGATCAAGCCCAATTTTTTCATGCAGAATTTGCTCCCCAGCGGTTTCGTCATTAAGGCGGAGGGCAAGTTCTACCTGCCAATGGGCGACGGCGTGACCGTCATGATGGATTGCCGCGACATCGGTGCAGTAATTGCCGAGGTCCTTGTCGGCACCGATCACGAGGGTCAGAGTTACAAGATCAGCGGTCCGGAACTAATAACATTCCATGATGTTGCCGACCAGTTTTCTGAGGTTCTTGGCAAGAAGGTTGAGTATGTGAATCAGGATCCGGCTGCCTATCGTGAGAGGGTGGCGCCATTCCTGAGTAGTGAGTGGCACTTGGATGCGGTCATGCATTTGTTCTCAGAGGTTGTCGATGGTGTTGTGATGCCAACGGTCACTGACACGTTTGAACAGCTTGTCGGCCGTGAACCAATTCCATTCAGACGGTTTGTTCAAGACCACATCGGCGTGTATCAGTAGAAATAATTGGTTCTCAGCCGTCGCTCACAGCGACTTCAATGCTGGTGAAAGAACCGCCATCAGTGCGACATATAACCCGAATAGGGCGGCAGCATACGAAGCAGTCCTCGATATAGTCCTGTTCGGGAATCGACAGGTCGACAACAAGCGTAATCGCTTCCCCGCAATAGGGGCAACTGACATTGGTCTTATCGATCAGTGCGCTCAAAAATTATCTTTGCGCAGGCGTGTTTCGGCGAATACATCGACGAGCGGTGCTCCGGACATGCCCAGTGTCGCCTGCAGGTTCGGGCTCATTGGTCGCAGGAACGGGTTGGTTGCGCGTTCGAGTCCGATTGTGGACGGGATGGTCGCCTGATCCTTTTGTCGCAGCTCGGCGACCTGTGATGCCCGCTCAATGAGCTGGTTATTATCCGGTTCGACTGTCAATGCAAACTCCGCGTTGCTCTGAGTGTATTCGTGAGCACAATAAACCAGCGTGTCGTCAGGCCAGGCCAGCAGTTTTTGCAGAGAATCCCACATCTGCTCTGCAGTGCCTTCAAACAGTCTGCCGCAGCCCATCGAGAACAGTGTGTCGCCGGTGAATGCGAGATTGTCTTCAGCGAAGTGATAGACGATGTGTCCGCTCGTGTGTCCGGGGGTGGCATATACCGTTGCCATTTTGCTGCCAAGCTCAAACTTGTCGCCATCACCGAGCATGATGTCGATACCCGGGGTACGATCCGCTTCGGCCATTGATCCGACTATCTTGCAGCCGGTTTTTTCTTTTAGCTCGAGGTTGCCGCCGGTGTGGTCATGGTGATGATGGGTGTTCAGAATATAGTTGAGTGTCCAGCCGGTTTCAGCCAGGGCTGTTTCGACTGGCGCGACTTCTGGAGTGTCGACAACACCGGTCAGTTTCGAGTCCGGGTCATGGACCAGGTAGCAGTAATTGTCCGATAGTGCGCTGAACTGGTGTATCTGCAGCCGATTATCCGGAGTGTTGCTCATAATTACTTTTCAGTCAGTCGTGGCATCATTTCAGCCAGGTTGCATGGACGGGTTCGATAGTCGAGCTGGGTCTTGATCAGTTTGTCCCAGCCATCGCGGCATGCACCGGTAGAGCCGGGCAAACAGAATACATAGGTGCCGTTCGCAACGCCACACAATGCGCGCGATTGCATCGTCGAGGTGCCGATACCCTCATACGATAGTGCGCGGAACATTTCGCCAAATCCGTCAATGATTTTTTCCAGCAACGGTTCGATGGCTTCCGGTGTGCCGTCACGTCCTGTGACGCCGGTGCCGCCGGTCGTAATGATGACCTCGACATCAGGATCGGCAATCCAGTTCGAAACCGTTGCACGAATCCGGAACATATCGTCGGGTTCGATACGTTTGTCTGCCTTGTGATGGCCAGCCGTCTCAAGGCGTTCGGTGAGTAATGCGCCGGATTTATCGGTTTCCTCGTTACGACTGTCGGATACTGTCAGTACGGCGATTTTCAGTGGGATAAATTCGCGGTTGGTGTTGTTGTCATGGGCCACGGTATTACATTTCTCTTTGATGATGAGTTGAGAGTGTGCAGCTATTCTCAGGCTGCCGTATCGCCGCCCGAGCGCCGTACTTGTTCACGCAGGAATTCCGCAAATGCGGCACACGCATCGACGTGGGTGAATATACCGGCGAGTTTGCCCTTGCGTGTCACGATGACTGAGTCGAGGTGATGTTCGGCCATCCGGTGGAGCACGCTGTCGAGTCGCTCGGAAAGATCGACGGTATAGGTGTCGGAAGACATGACATTGTGAACTTTCAGCGTCTTTTCATTGTTGAGTTCCATTCTGCGTCGGATGTCACGGAGTGAAATAATACCGGCCAGTTCATCGCCTCTTGTTACGGGCAGGTGGTGAATGCCGTGGGTATTCATGGTATCGAGGGCCATTTCAACATCTAAGCCCGATTCGACGGAATAGGGAAACGGTGTCATGACGGTCTTGATGGCAGGAATTTTTTTCATGCTTGTGGACGTTGGTGGCTGATACGGAATGAAATATCGAGTTTTAAGGTTACCATTGATAGAACGAAACAGGCTCACCGGCGGTAAAGTTATTTTGCTCCCGGGAGAGTTCTACGAAGCCGTCGGTCCGGGCCAGTGAGACGAAATCTCCGGATGTATTGGTCGGTTTGGGGCTGGCCCGCAAATCACCATCGGAATTGATGCCGAGCTTGACCGGCATGAAACAGGTCAGGTTAGACTCAAAGTGGATGGTTTCGGCAAGCCGCACGGTCTGTTGCTCGGGCAGGGTCGCGCCCAGTGATGCGCGAATCGCCGGCAATACGTAACGAATCAGGCAGACCAGGCTGGACACCGGGTTGCCGGGTAGTGCAAAAACCGGTTTGTTCTGTGCGCTGACACCGAACCACATCGGTAGTCCGGGCCGTTGCAGTATCTTGTGGAAGACGAGTCGCACGCCAAGTTCATCCATGATCTGCGGTACATAGTCGTACTTGCCCATTGATACGCCGCCACTCAGTATCAGGATGTCATTGTGTTCATGCATAGTGCTGATTGACCGGCGCAGGGCATCGAGGTCATCCGGCAGGCAGGCCCGTTCAGCTGTCGTGCAGCCACGTTGTTCAAGCGCCGCGGCGATTACACGGTCGTTTGATGAGCGAATCTGGAACAGCTCGATTGGGTTGCCGACATCGATAAGTTCATCACCGGTAGACACGGCAACGATCTTCGGCCAGCGTGCGACCGATACCATCGCTGTTCCCGCAATGGTGAGCGCCGCCATTGCAGGCGCGTTAATGAGAGTGCCCGGTTCAAGCAACGGTTGACCGGTTTTGAGATCCGAACCACGGCGATGGATAAACTGGCCGGGGTTTGGTTCATAACCGGATTCGAGCGTTACATCGTCACCGTTACGCTCTATGCGTTCAACCGGCACAATAGTGTCGGCGTCATCCGGCAGAAGGGCTCCGGTCATGATTTCGATGCAGTTGCTGTCGTCCTCAAGTGGTATGGCTGCGACACCGGCGCCCTGAGTGCCCTTGACATGGAATGAACGAGTGCCGGCGGCCAGTGCTGATGAGCGGATTGCGATGCCATCCATCGTGACACGGTCAAACGGAGGCTGATCACGTTCGGCTACAACCTGCTGACGAAGTATCGCGCCGCGTGCAGATTCCAGCGAGACTGATTCGGATGGATATGTCGGCATATGATCGGCAATCAGCCGTACAGCTGTATCGACATCAATCCGAAAGTTATCAGTCTGGTTCTTCATGCTTGTGTTAATCCTTATCCTGCGCCTGATCGAGGGTCTTGTGGATCTGGGCAAGAATTGACAATGCAATTGTCTCGGGAGAATCCGCGCCGATCGATAGGCCGGCCGGTCCGCGCAAACGTTCAGTTAACTTCGGATCTCCAAGGTCATGTGTTTCTACAAGCCGATTACGGCGTGCTTTCGGTCCGAGCAAACCAATATATCCGATGTCGGTATTCTTCGTCAGGTGTGATAAATACTGACCGTCGGCCTCGAGGTTATGGCTCATGATGATGGCGGCTGCATACTGGTCAAATTTGACGGCAGTTGGGAATTCTTTTAGCGGTACACAAAGGCGATGCTCCGCGACCAGGAACGTCGGATCGTTGATGCGAATCTGGCGGTGGTCGATGATGGTGACAAACCAGCCAATCTCATTTGCCATCGTGACCAGCGTTACCGCATCCGGCCCGGCGCCGAGGATCAGCAATCGCGGTATCGGGTTGATGGGTGCGTGCAGTGCTGTAAACGCACCGCCGCGTGACGGCTGGCGCAGTAGTCTGGATTCCGACTTATTGCCAAGCGTATCGCTCTGGTTTCTGATGGCCGACATGCGATCATCGGGCATCTGCCAGGCAATACTGCCGGTGCCCCAGTCGATCCATGTGGCGCCAAGTGGCAGTTCACTGTCTTCGCTCTCTACAACCGTGACACATGTCCCGCCACCATGCGGTACGATCTGGCGCTCCGCAATTGTGTGGAAGGGTTCGTAGTGGGTCGCCGCATCCAGGCGCTGCAGCAGGATTTTGATGACTCCGTCACAGCCGACTCCCATGCCCCAGATCGCATCTTCATCTTCGCGCAGGTCGTAGGTGATGGTGCGCGCCTCACCGGTTACAAACACCAGGTGTGCATGTGCGGCCAGATCGCCTTCGACACAGCCGCCGCTAATGAGTCCCTGGCAATCACCGCTGGTCGAGATAATGATCCGGTGCCCGGCCTTACTGTATGTCGACCCTTCAGTATCGTAAACAGTAGCCAAAACGAGCGGTTCGTCAGTTTGCCGCCACTCATTGAAACTGTTGATGATTCGTCGGCTACTCATACGGTATATTTCCTGTTAATCATCATGTCAGTTATCCACAAGCAACACAATTTTTCCCATTGCTTCATTGGCCTCAAGCATTTCATGCGCTCGTGCGGCCGCCACCAGGGGTAGTCGTTTTTGGATGACGGGTGTAATCGTACCAGCTTCTATTTTCGGCCAGACCTGGGTGTACAGGGAACGCGCAATGTCGCCTTTGGTGGCCGGGCTGCGTGCCCGCAACGTCGATCCGGTAATGACGAGTCGCTTGGTCAGAATACGGCCCAGGTTCAGTTCTCCTCTTGCGTCACCGAGCACACCGATAATGATCAGACGACCTTCAGGGTTTAAAAGCCTGGTGTTGTTGTCCAGATAGGTGCTGCCGACGATGTCGAGAATTACATCAACACCTCCCGTTGCCGACTTGATGATGCTCAGAAAATTTTCCTGGTGATAATTGATGGCGCGTTCGGCGCCGAGTTCTTCGCAGAGTCTGCATTTTTCATCGGTACCGGCCGTTGTGAATACGCGACAACCGAATGCCCTGGCCAGTTGAATTGCAGTCGTGCCTATGCCGCTTGCACCGCCATGGACGAGCAGTGATTCACCGCTTGTCAATCGACCGCGATCGAAGATATTGGTCCATACGGTAAAGAATGTTTCGGGGAGGGCGGCAGCCTGGGCGAAGTCCAGTCCAGCGGGAATCGGCAGACATTGAACCGCCGGGGCGGTGCAATATTCGGCATAGCCGCCACCGGCTAATAAGGCGCAGACACGATCACCGACCGACAACGTCGTGACATCACCAGCCAGCGCAACGATCGTGCCGGCGACTTCGAGACCCGGCAGATCTGAGGCGCCCTCGGGTGGTGGGTATAGCCCGCGACGCTGCAGGCAATCCGGTCGGTTTACGCCAGCTGCAGCGACCCGGATAAGGACCTCGCCGGCGCCGGGCAGCGGCAGCGGACGGCGGACCGAGCGCAATACATCGGGTTTGCCCGCGGTGCTGATCTCAATCGCAGTCATGTCTGCAGGCAGATTTTCGCTGACCATGGCCGGTATTCGTCGGTATAAACAGGATTGCAAGTATACCGGTATCAATGGGTCCAATAGCACCCATCGGCCCGTCTGTAGTGATTATTTGTCCCGTCCATTGGCCGCAGCTTGCCTGTCAGTGCGCCACAGTCTTCCGTACAATGCTCAAGGCCGTATAATAATCGATTCGCCGGTCTTACCAGCAAACCAGTTTATTCCGGGCTACCGTTGCCGGGTACTCAGAGCAGTCAGTCAAAAAATGTCAGAAAATATTATCAACCTGCCGACTTCAATTCCGTTGCTGAGGGATCAGCAGCAGCGTCCGTTGAGTGATTTGCGGATCTCGGTTATGGACCGGTGTAACTTCCGATGTCCGTATTGTATGCCTGAAGATAAATATCACGAGCATTTCAAGTTTCTCGATAGCACGGAACGTTTGTCATTCGATGAGATTGTGCGAGTTACTCGCCTGTTTGCCGGGCTTGGCGTCAGCAAGATTCGGATTACCGGTGGCGAACCGTTATTGCGTCCCGGGTTGACGGACCTGATCGGTGATCTGAGCCGGATCGAAGGCATTGAAGATATCGCCTTGACGAGTAACGGCATTCTGCTCGGGCAACATGCTGCGGCATTGCGTGCCGCAGGTCTTAACCGGGTGACCGTCAGTCTTGATTCGCTCGATGACGAAGTATTCTCGCTTATGAGCGGCGGGCGTGGCAGCAAGGATCGTGTCCTCGCCGGCATCAGCGAAGCGGCTCAGGCCGGATTGATGCCGATCAAGATTAATACCGTGATCAAGCGCGGCGTTAACAATCAGGGTGCACTCGAGCTTGTAGAATATTTTCGTGGTTCCGATGTAATCGTGCGCTTTATTGAATATATGGATGTCGGCACGATTAACCACTGGCAGGAAACCGATACGGTGCCATCTGCCGAACTCGTGCAACACATCAGTCAGCGCTGGCCGATGACACCGGTCGAACGTAACTATCACGGCGAGGTTGCAAGCCGGTATCGGTTTCTGGATGGTCAGGGTGAGGTTGGGTTTATTTCATCGGTTAGTGACCCGTTCTGCGGCTCCTGTACACGTATCCGACTGTCGTCGGACGGGCAGTTGTTCACCTGTTTGTTTGCCACCGCGGGCACAGATCTGAAAGGACCGTTGCGAGACGGTATCAATGACAACGAACTGCTGCAAATCATCGGTCGGGTCTGGGGTGCTCGCGAAGATCGTTACAGCGAGGTTCGCGCAGAGCAGGGCGGTTCTGATAAAAAAGTCGAGATGTATTACATCGGTGGTTGAGCGATTTGTCTGACCTGCAGCCGATCTGGTCTCCGAACAAGGCGCGTCGCGCCGCTGCAAATTTGCGTCAGTTTCAGTCAGGTGTCGAAACCAGGACGGGGCTGACCTTCGCCGACT
The DNA here is from genome assembly GCA_002688175.1 of Chromatiales bacterium. Lineage (GTDB taxonomy): Bacteria > Pseudomonadota > Gammaproteobacteria > Steroidobacterales > SMWD01. Next base: position 6,510 of record NZCC01000018.1, on the reverse strand, counting down.
ATAGTGCACTACATCGGTGGTCGATTGAGTGCCCGGCCCTTTTCTGGGCCGAAGTTGCAGATTTTTGTGACTTGCAGTTCGATGTCGAATGTACCGATGTTCTGGTCGATGCAGACCGTATGCCCGGCGCCAGTTGGTTTGTCGGCGCGCAACTTAATTTTGCTGCCAATCTACTGAAATTTCGCGATGAGCGGCCGGCGATTATTTTTCGTGACGAGAACGGGCGTCGTACTGAGCTCAGTTATGCTGAATTGTATCAGCAGGTTGCCGTGCTGGCTGACGGACTGCGCCGTGCCGGGGTCGTAGCCGGCGACCGGGTCGCGGGTTTTACACCTAATTGTCCGCAGGCTGTCATCGCCATGCTGGCTGCAACGAGTATTGGCGCGATCTGGTCATCGTGTTCACCGGACTTCGGTGTCAACGGTGTGCTCGATCGGTTCAACCAGATACAACCAAAAATTCTGTTCGCGGCGGACGGTTATCATTATGGCGGAAAGCGTATCGACTGTATGCCTATTCTGGCTGAATTGGGGCAGCGCATTGATGGCCTGGAGCACATCGTCATCTTTCCGTTTCTTGTCGATACGCCAGCTTTTGACAGCGTATTTGGGTCGATGCCCTGGTCTGAATTTGTCGGTTCGGCACAAGACATCGATTTTGCTTCCTTGCCGTTCGCCCACCCGATATATGTCATGTATTCGTCGGGAACGACCGGTAAGCCAAAATGTATTGTCCATGGTGCCGGTGGCACCTTGTTGCAACACTTGAAGGAACATCAGCTCCATTCTGACCTCGGTCGTGATGACCGGATTTTCTTTTTTACCACCTGTGGCTGGATGATGTGGAACTGGCTCGTCAGCGGACTCGCGACGGGTGCGACTATTGTGTTGTACGACGGTTCACCATTCGAACCGGGTCCCGGTTTGTTGTGGCGCATGGTAGATGAAGAAGGCATCACGATATTCGGTACGGGGGCGAAGTACCTGACCTCGATCGAGCAATCAGAGTTCAAACCGCGCGAGCAATGCTCACTCGATACGCTGAGGGCGATTCAGTCAACCGGCTCGCCACTGGCGCCGACGAGTTTTGATTACGTTTATACCGCTATCAAGGCCGATGTCGCATTGCAGTCGATAGCCGGCGGTACGGATCTGCTCGGTTGTTTTGCGCTCGGCAATCCAATGGGTCCCGTGTATCGGGGTGAATTGCAATGTCTCGGGTTGGGTATGGCGGTAGCTATCTATGCTGACGACGGTTATGCGTTGCCGATTGGCGAAAAGGGCGAACTGGTCTGTACCCAACCCTTCCCGTCGATGCCGGTTGGTTTCTGGAATGACCCGCAGGGTGAGAAATATCATGCCGCCTATTTTGAGCGTTATGCAAATATCTGGGCTCATGGTGATTATGCGGCGCTGACCGAACACGGCGGATTGGTGATCTACGGCCGCTCAGATGCAACACTGAATCCCGGTGGTGTGCGTATCGGTACCGCCGAGATATATCGCCAGGTTGAGAAGGTCAACGAGATCATCGACTGTGTCGTCATCGGGCAGTCCTGGCAGGATGACACGCGCATCATCCTGTTTGTCGTACTGCGTGCCGGTACTGAGCTGGATCAGCTGCTGTGCGAGCGGATACGCAAGATTATTCGCGACAACGCAAGTCCGCGCCACGTGCCGGCAAGAATCTGTGCAGTGCCCGACATCCCGCGAACCCGCAGTGGCAAGATCGTTGAACTTGCGGTACGTGCCGTCGTGCAAGGTGAACCGGTACGGAATATTGAGGCCCTTGCAAATCCCGAAGCGCTGGAGTTTTACCGGGACCATCCTGATTTGCACTAGGGGACATGCCGGGATCGTTATATCCGGGCAAGTGCGCAAGACCACGATTCAAACAAAGCCCCTCACGGTCTGAACCGTGAGGGGCTTTGTAACGTGCGTTCGATCGTCTTACTGGTTGCCTAACCTGTACCTCGCGCCAAATCACATGCCGCGATAAAAACATGCATTAACTAACTGATAATTATTCTTATTAACGGCGCTGTATTAACAAAATACCGTCGGAACTGGAGGTCTCGGCCATCGCTAAATTCCTGAAAGAGCAAGACGATCCTGTGCAAGACAGCGTACCAGTTCGAAGCCACCAGGCAGGTTTACTTCGATCGCTGTGCGGGCTGCCATGGGCTCTTTCGTGGCGGTGCCACCGGACCTGACATCGGTGAGGTCAGAGCCAAGGAAATCGGCACCGACGGCCTCGGCGCCATCCTGCGCTATGGCACGCCCAAAGGCATGGGCAACTTCGGGCAGCGCGGCATCCTCAGCGAAGAGGAGGTCACCCAACTAGCGGCCTACCTGCAGTTACCACCGCCGGACGCGCCATCCCTGTCGATGGTGGACATCCAGGCCAGCTGGGATCTCATCGTTCCCCTGGCCGCACGTCCGACCGCGCCGGAACATACGCGAAATTGGGAAAACTACATTGGCGTCGTCCTGCGGGATGCAAGTCAGATAGCTATCTTCGATGGCGACACGCACGAAGAGGTCGTGCGCCTGGACACCGGCATTGCCGTGCACATCCTGCGTTCATCGGCTGACGGACGTTACTTCTACGCCATTGGCCGTGATGGGGTGGTCACTTTGGTCGACCTCTGGACCACTGTGCCGCAGATCGTGGCGACCGCGAAAGGCTGCCATGATGCCCGGAGTGTGGACGGCAGCAAGTTCCCGGGATTCGAGGACGCCTATGTCATCGAGGGCTGTTACTGGCCACCGCAGTATGTTGTATTCGATGGTCTTACGCTCGAGCCGCTTCAGCGGGTAGACGTCCCCATGGGGAGCATCACCGGGGAGACACTTCTCGAGAACCGTATCGCGGCGATCGTTGCATCGCACGACGCGCCAGTGTGGGTGTTCGGTCTCAAGGAGTCTGGTTTTGTCGGCATTGTTGATTACTCCGATCCGGGTTTCCCCCTGGTCTCGACTATCGCGACCGAGAAATTCCTCCACGACGGTGGGTTTGACCATACGGGGCGGTACTTCCTGACCGCCGCCAACGCCAGCAACACGATGGTGATCGTCGATCTCGAGACGCAGACTCTCGCGGCGACCATCCCAACCGGGTTCGTTCCCCATCCGGGTCGGGGTGTGAACTGGATCGATCCCGTCTATGGCTGGGTTAATGCCACATCGCATATCTCAGAGGGCAAGGTGTCGGTGTACGGCGCGGATCCCGTGGGTCGTCCGGATGTCGCGTGGCAAGTGGTCCGGGAGATTGCACTGCCTTCTGCGGGCTCGCTGTTCATCAAGACGCACCCCAACTCTCCCTGGGTGTTGGTGGACATGACCCTCAGCTCAACCGGCTTCGAGAAGCAGATCTGTGCCATCTCGAAGCAGACCGGCGCCCTCGACCGGTGTTTCTCGGTGGCAGCGAACGGACCGGCTGTACACCTGGAATTCAACCAGGCCGGTACAGAGGTATGGGTGTCCGACTGGGCTTCGGATGGCCGCTTGATCATCCTGGATGGCACGACGCTGGATGTGATTAACACAATCACTGGCGTGACGACACCGACCGGGAAGTTCAACGTCTTCAACACGGCTCACGATATCTACTGAGATAAGGTACCGGTGTTGACTTATTGACTAATAATGGTTACCTGCAACGACGATAAGTCAATAAGACAACACCGGCACCTGGCTCACAAAAAAAACCCCTCACGGCTTGAACCGTGAGGGGTTTTGTAACGTTCGCCCGATCGACTTACTGGCTACCGAATCTGTATCTCGCGCGAATACCGATAATACGCGGGTCTGGCAGGCTGACGATCAATCCATCGGTTGGCCCCGGCGGCCACTGGGCCTGCTTGAAGGTTTCGACTTGCGAGCCCACGTCAACGCCCGACTTCGGCGTGTCATCATCGAGCACGTTATCGGCAAACAGCACAACTTCCCAGTTATTTGACACGACGCCGATACGCAGATCCACCAGCCAGTACGAGTCAAGTTTCTTGATGTTGTTCTCTTCGATGAAGCGATCGTCGTTGAAGATGACGTTCGTGTCGACAAACAGGTTCATATCACCCCCGCCGATCTGCGTGTTCCACTTGGCATAACCGATGAACGCATTCTCCGGGATATCCTCGACCTTGTTGCCTTTGCGGCTGACGCGGCAGACGTTTGAAAACCCGGGCCCGGGGTCGACATCGATGAGTTCCAGACAGCCACCGTTACCGGCGACCTGCGTGCGTGCGACTTCGCCAGACGATCCCGTCAATGACTCGAACTTGGTGTACTCGGCGTCGATCCACGTGTACGCGGCCGAGACAAACCAGTGTTCATTGATTTCCCACGAAGCGTCAAGCTCGATACCGAAAATTTCGGCCTCGCCGGCATTCTCGATGCTGGAGACGTCGGACCCGATGCGCGGGTCGAACTGGGTCACGCCGACCTGCTTGTCGGTATAGTCCTGGAAGAATAACGCGCCGTTGACGACAACCGCGCCATCGGCCCAACTCGTCTTGCCACCGAGCTCGTACGCGAGCAGTTGCTCCGAATCGAACCGGCTGTTTTCCGGCTCAAAAAATGTGCCGCCCGCGATTGAGCTGATGCCGCCCGGTTTTTCGGCCTGGGCGATCGATGCGTACCACATCCGCGTGTCGCTGGGGCGCCATTCCACGGTTCCCTTCGGCGTGAAGAACGAATCGGTGGACTTGGCCTCGAGCGGGCCGGTCACAGCGTTGGTGTAGGTGCCGTCCGGCAGCGTTCCACCAGAGGCTTGCGCCATCGAAGATCCGCCGCGGAACGACGAACTGCAGGTGTTGGCATCTACGCCGGCCAAGCCTGTCAGCTCTGCGGTCGGTCCGGGCAGGCATTCCCCAGCGATGTTGGTGATCTCCTCGTCGACGTAACGTCCTTCGAGTGTCAGTTTCCACGCGTCGTTGATGTCCCAGTCGATCAGGCCGTAGATCGACCAGTGTTCGGTTTCACGTGACTTAACCCGTGGTATATTGTTCAGGCCGTTGCCGTTGCCGTCCACGAACACCGACGCAGCCGTCGGCGCCGACAGGTTGGCCGGCGGTGGTCCGGGCGCTCCGGGCGTCAGCCGAAAGAACGACGGCGAGACCGTCATGCTGGCTTCCCTCTGCTCGGCCTTCTCGTCCCAGTACAGCACGCCCGCGGTGAAGTTGACCGGACCGTCGAAGTTCGACGCGAAACGGAACTCCTGGCTGAACAGGTCCGTATCGTTCTGAAAGTCGATCTGCTGGCCAATCGGTGAGCAGTTTTCGGTGCCGGTCGGGCCGCACGGCGGGCGCGTGAAGCTCCAGGAGCCGTCCAGGCTCGTGTAGTCGCCGGCGAGCATCGAGTCCCAGGTTCCGTCGAAGAGTTGCTTCCCGTCCTGGTTGGACAGGCCCGTATCGGACGACCAGGTACCAGCGCGTGTTTCCCAGTCGATATTCATCGTAAACGTCAGCATATCGACTTCGGTGCCCGGGTACTCGCCGCCGGTCGCCGGGTTCGCGGCCTGCGCAACACCGAGTCCGTCGATGTTGGAGACTGTCCCGGTCGTCAGTATTTTCGGCGTGTTGGCGCAACTCGCCAGCGTGGTGGCCGGCGATGACGGAAACGGGTTACAGTCCGGGTAATTGCCCGAGATGCCGAAGGCCACGATCGGAAAGGCCGGCGTGCCGGTCAGTGACGCGGGTTCCAGGTCAACGATTGTGTTGCTGGCTACACGCGCCTGCGCGCGGGGCTGGTAGTTGTCCTCGGAATACGCGAGGCGCGCTTTTATCCTTAGTGTATCGGTCGCTTCCCACAGTCCGGTCAGCGCCAAACCGGTGCCGTCGCCACCGCCGACTTCGCCGCCGGTCAGCACACTGTCATAAAAGCCGGCCTCATCGTAGGCCATCGCGTTCAGGCGCAGGCCAAAGCCGTCACCTATTGGACCGCCGACTGCGCCGGTCACCGTGTATTGTTCTTCCGAGCTGAGGTCGGCGAGGACATCGCCTTCCCAGTTCTCGAGGTTCGGGTTCTTCGTGATGTACTGGATCGCGCCGGCGAATGCGCTACGACCGTATAACGCGCTTTGCGGGCCCTTGACGACTTCGATACGTTCGACGTCGAGTAGTCGCTGGTTGATCGAAAACGCCGCGCCGGCCGTCGTCAGGGCTTCACCCGTGAAGTCGATGCCATCGACCATAAAGGCGGCATTGGAACGTCCGCGTGTCGGCGACATGCCGCGAATGACAATCCGATTGTCCTGCCCGCCGTAGCCTTCGTCGAATTCGATACCAGGCGAGTATTTTGCAACACTCTTGATGTCGTTGATTCCTTTCTGCTCGATCTCGATATCGCTGATCGCCGAAACAGAAATCGGAACATCCAGCAGGTTTTCCTCTTTCTTGCGGGTCGTGATGATCATTTGTTCGCGTGCTGCCCAGCCATCGGTCGGCAGCAATAACGTAAATGGCACGACCATCAAGGCGGCCACAAATACGGCACTGGTTATCTTTGT
>NZCC01000017.1 GCA_002688175.1 Chromatiales bacterium | reverse complement strand
GGTAATCCCCCCGGAAAATAACAGCGTTTAGAAGTAGAATTTTCCAATGACAGGAGATTCTACAGATGAAGAAGCCGAAGTACTCAGAAAGCAAGATATTTCAGATCCTTAAGGAAGCTGAATCCGGCGTACCGGTGCCAGAGCTGTGTCGCAAGCACGGCATGAGCAATGCCAGTTTCTACAACTGGCGGGCCAAGTATGGCGGCATGCAGGCATCGGACATGAAACGGCTCAAGGAACTTGAGGAAGAGAACCGACGACTGAAGAAAATGTACGCCGAGTCGCAGATGGATGCTGAAATTCTCAAGGATGCATTAGCGGGAAAGTATTGAGGCCATCTCATCGCAAGGAGATGGCCATCAAAGTCGTGACCGTAAAGGGCATTTCAATCCGCCGATCCTGCCGGATGTTCTCGGTGTCTGAGACTTGCTATCGGTATCAGCCCAAGCTCAGTGACGACAATGCACTGATAGCCGACTGGCTGCTTCGTTTGACCTATACGAATCGAAAATGGGGGTTTGGGCTGTGTTTTCTATATCTGCGTAACGTCAAAGGCATGAAGTACAACCACAAGCGCGTATACCGCATCTACCGGGAGCTGGAGCTGAACCTGCGGATCAAGCCCAGGCGACGCTTGAAGCGTGACAAGCCCGATCCGCTGGCAGTACCCCGCCAGATCAATATGACCTGGTCGATCGATTTCATGCATGACCGGCTGGCTGATAATCGTGGATTTCGCACCTTCAATGTTCTGGATGATTACAACCGGGAAGGACTGGGGATCGAAGTTGATCTGTCACTGCCCTCGGCACGAGTCATTCGTTCCCTGGAGCGCATTATCGAGTGGCGTGGTAAGCCAAAAACTATTCGATCGGACAATGGCCCTGAATACATCAGTGGGGAGTTCCAGAACTGGGCAAAGAAGCGTGGCATTCACCTGCAATATATTCAGCCGGGCAAGCCGCAGCAAAATGCGTACGTTGAGCGTTTCAATCGGACGGTTCGCCATGAATGGCTGGATGAGCATTTATTCTCATCCATCGAGCATGCCCAGCAAACAGCAACCAAATGGTTGTGGCGCTACAATGCTGAAAGACCGAACATGGCCCTGGGTGGTTTTACCCCGTATCAGAAGTTGGCGAAAGCCGCGTGACCTCTACTTCTGAATGCAGTTATGAATGGGGGGATTACCATGCCTATTTAGATTTTTAATTATTGAATCGGCCCTGGAGACATCTAATCCGACACCCTTTACCAAGACCTGCCGGAAACCGCTTTTCGCCGCATTCTTTATCTGATGCAGCCTCAGAAGCGCGCAAATGAAGGTCAGAAGGCAGGCACGCCCTGCCGATCCCAAACTACCGAGGATGCAACCAAGCCTTTATTTATGTGGGATATTTTGTGGGGCACCTAAATATTAATCTATATAATAATTATATTATTCAATAGGTTATATCGTATTAATGGCGGAGAGGGAGGGATTCGAACCCCCGGACCGTTTCCGGTCAACGGTTTTCAAGACCGCCGCATTCGACCACTCTGCCACCTCTCCGCGGGAACATCGATTCGTGCGCGGGTATTCTAGTCGAGTGACGACGAATCAGAAAGACCATTCGGTTAGATAGTCAAATACGGTCTCAGGCAATATTCGAACCGAGCCAGCACTCAGTTTCAGCTTTGACAATGAGTACCGTGAAACCATATCGACTAAGATAGCCATTGATCCCCGGGAAGACCCAATTGAAGAATTTTCTGCTACCTGTTGCCATGTGTCTGCTATCCGGCTGGCAAAGTGCCAACTCTGTCGAGATCATTGAAATCAAGGTCGACGTCATTGATGGGCGCTACCATGTTTTCGGGCAGAGTCGCGTCGACGCAGCACCTGAATTTATTTATGAAACGCTAATAGATTACGATAACTTCCATAAACTCGCCGACGGTATCGCCATCACAAATTTTCTGCCGCTCGATGAGACGGGCCGCCTGCTGGCTTATTCCCGCTTCGAGTCATGCGTACTGTTTTTCTGCAAAACCATCGAGAAACACGAGTACATAGAAGGCAACCCGCATGACTCGATCAATGTACAGACCATCCCCGAACGCAGTGACTTCAGTTTCAATGAGTCCCGGTGGCTGATTGAAAAGACCGGCGATACAACACTTCTGACCTACGAGTCCGAGTTCGAACCCGACTTTTGGATTCCGCCACTGATTGGTCCCTGGGCCATCCGCCGCAAACTGGCCTGGACCGCAGAACTGATCGGCAGCCGCATGGAATGGATGTATGCTCGCGGGCTGACGCTGTCACAGATCAGCGAATGAAACGCCCCAACCGTGCTTCCGGACAGGCATAAAAAACCATAACTGAACACAGCCTGAATAAGTCGTATTTATATCAACTGGCAAGTCATTAATTTACGTTACACTGATAACCTCAGATTCATTGAAAGAGAGACATGTTGAATTACAAGCTTCCTAAAAACATCATATTTGCCTGTACCGCTGCCTTGTTACTGTGGTTCGCTACACCCGCAGCATCTACAGAAAATTACCCTCTGTTTGAAGCTGTCTACAAGGCAAAAATCAAGATTGCCGGTGGCAAGGTACGGCTGTCGACGACCAAAAATGTGAACGGTGTTTATACCTTCGAATACATGGTAATACCCGGCAAGTTGATCAGTCTGTTAACCAGCGGCGAACTCAAGGAAACCACGCAATTCGAAGTCATAGACGGACGTCCACGCACACTCGATTACACATTGACCAACACGATAGGCAGCAAACCACGCAATGGCCATGTCACCTTTGACTGGACAGAAAATTCCATCAAGGGCAACTACAAGCAAAACATCATCGACATTCCAATGCCGGAAAATGCCGTCGATCGTGCGATGCTGCAGCTCGTTTTGATGGCTGACCTTAAAAATGATGATCTTAAAGAACAGTATGCAGTCTATGATAAAGATGAGTTCATACCTATTAACGTAGAACGGATCGGGACAGAATCAGTCAAAGTACCGATCGGCACGTTCTCGACCGTTGTGCTGCGTCATTCAAGCAAAGATGGTTCTAGTGAAACACTTCTCTGGTGCGCAGAAGAGCTCGACTATTTACCGGTCCGTATCCAGTCAAGCGATGACGGTAGTAAAGTACTCGTTGCTAACCTGAGCACAATCACTGGTTCACTTGGCAACCGGTAAATCAGACACCAAGACAGACAATGCAACGCTTACCCGCTCAAAACCGGCAACCGGGCTCGCAGCTACGGTTGGTTACGACAATTATTCTTCTTATATTGATGCCGATACTGGCAGGCGCCAGCGACAGTTCCCGAAACACCCAGGCCGACGTACTCGCCATCGGACTGCCGATTACTGCTTTCGCACTGACTGGCCTGAAAAATGACCAACAAGGTACCTGGGCCGCAACAAAGTCTCTCGGCCTGACGGTCGCCGGCACACTCGCGCTCAATACGCTGGTCCATAAGAACACTCCATCCGCTGATGATGATGATGCCTTTCCATCCGGACACAGCGCCGTCTCGTTCAGCTCGGCTGCGTTCATACAACGTCGCTACGGGTGGCAAGCCGGTTTGCCGGCCTACGCGGTTGCCGGCTATGTGGGCTGGCTACGGGTCAAAACCGATGAACATGACTGGGCTGATGTACTTGGCGGTGCGGCACTCGGAATTGCATCATCGACGCTGTTCACGCAACGCTGGTCCGAAAAAGTTGTGCTTTCCCCGTGGATTGGTCCGGGCGGCGCTGGTATCGCTGTACATGCAAGCTGGTAGCAGACAGACCCGGATCGGGGCAACAATAGATGACGCTTGAGAACAGTAAAGTTCATGAGGTCGAACCGGCGCTGCGCGCACGCGACCTGACCAAGGTATACAAGACCGGCGAGGTCGAAGTTCATGCCCTGCGAGGCGTCAGCCTTGAACTATACCCGGCCGATATGGTCGCCCTGCTCGGCCCGTCAGGCAGCGGTAAATCAACACTGCTCAATATCCTGGGTGGCCTGGACCAGGCCAGTAGCGGCGATGCCTGGTTCGGCAGCCGGCATTTAACAGACCTGGACGATCGGGCGTTGACCCAATACCGGCGTGCGCATGTCGGCTTTGTCTTTCAGTTCTATAACCTGATCCCGAGTCTGACGGCGACTGAAAATGTCGCACTCGTGACCGAGATATCGCCTGACCCGATGGCGGCCGAAGATGCGCTGGAGATCGTCGGCCTGGGTGAGCGTCTGCATCATTTCCCGGCACAGCTATCCGGTGGCGAACAGCAACGCGTAGCAATAGCCAGGGCCATTGCGAAACGCCCCGAGCTCATGCTGTGTGACGAGCCGACCGGCGCACTGGATAGCCAGACCGGAATTCTTGTGCTCGAAGCAATCGAACGTATTCACGCTGAACTCAACACGACGACCGTATTGATCACACACAATGCGGTCATCGCAGACATGACTGATCGCGTCCTGGTCATGGGTGATGGACATATCGTTGAGGAACATAGAAATACCACCAAGAGTCGCGCGCGCGATCTGCACTGGTAGACCTGTCGATGCGACCACTGAACAGAAAACTGACCCGGGATCTGTGGCATCTGCGCGGCCAGGTTATCGCCGTAGCGGCCGTAATCGCTTCAGGGGTCGCAGTTCTTAGCATGTCACTGAGCACGACCGAAGCACTGGGCGAAACGGCGCGTGCCTATTACGAGCGTTATCGGTTTGCCCATGTCTTCGGCCGGGTGCAGCGTGCGCCGGAATACCTGGCCGATCGTATCCGGTTACTCCCCGGTGTCCAGTCGGTCAGCACACGCGTAGTCAAGACGGCTATTCTCGATGTTGCCGGTTTCGAAGAACCGGTCATCGGTCAGTTCGCCTCGATCCCGGAACGCGGCGAACCGGAGTTGAATGCTCTGGCACTTCGCACCGGCCGATTGCCACGACCCGGACATGCGGATGAGGCCTTACTGTCCGAACCGTTCGCCGAAGCACACGGCCTCGTTCCGGGCAGCCATCTGCGCGCCATATTAAACGGCCATTGGCGTGAACTTGAAGTCGTCGGACTCGCGCTGTCACCCGAATATGTCTACACGATCGGTCCCGGCGCCCTGATGCCCGATGACCAGCGCTTCGGCGTGATCTGGATGGGCCGCAAAGCCCTGCAAGCGGCCTTCGATCTCGATGGTGCATTCAACGACATCAGCGTCGGGCTTTTGCGTGGCACCGATCCCGACCCGGTCATCCGGGAAATCGACGAGTTGTTGTCAGACTACGGCGGTGCCGGCGCGTATGAACGTGCGAACCAGATCTCAAACTGGTTCCTGATGAACGAGATCAAACAACTGGAAACAATGTCAAGCATTTTGCCGGTCCTGTTCCTCATCGTCGCTGCATTCCTGACCAACATGGTGCTCAGTCGGTTGATTACCGTCGAGCGAGCAGAGATCGGTCTGCTCAAGGCATTCGGTTACCGCAACAGAGAGATCGGCATGCACTACGTCAAATTGACGCTGGCGATTGCAGGCATCGGCATCGTACTTGGCTGGGCGGCCGGTTACTGGTTCGGATTGATGAATACGCGCGTCTATGCAGAGTTTTATCGCTTCCCGTTCCTGCTGTACGAACCGGGACCAAATGCCTTTATCCTCGCCGGGGCTGCCAGCCTGATCGCCGCACTGCTTGGCACGATTAATACCGTGCGCGCCGTCGCGGCGCTACCGCCCGGCGAGGCCATGCGTCCACCCGCGCCGACGATGTTCCGCCAAAGCCTGTTGGCACGAACCCGCCTATTTCTGGCGCTGGATCAGCCGACACGAATCCTGTTGCGGCAAATCGCGCGCTGGCCGCTACGCTCATTCGTGACCAGCGCCGGTATCGGAATGGCGATTGGCGTGTTGATAGTCTCGATACAGTGGCTTGATGCGATCGATCGGATTGCCGATGTCTACTTTCTGCAAGCCCAGCATAACGATGTCACAGTCGGCTTTGCCGAGGCACGGGCGGCAGACGCTGAATTTAACCTGGCGCAACTGCCCGGCGTTATCACGACCGAGCCCATGCGTACCGTCGCCACCAAAATTCGTTTCGGCAGCCGGGAAGAACGCAAAATGATCCGTGGGGTACCGCCCATACAAAATTTGCATCATGTCTATGACGCCGACGGGCATCCGATCAACCTGCCACCGGACGGACTCGTCATTTCGACGATGCTCGGCGAACTGCTCAACGTCGTTCCCGGCGATATCGTGACCGTCGAGGCCCTCCAGGGCCGCAGACCGACACGACGTATACCGATAACCGGTATGTTCGAAACCTATATAGGTAGTCCGGCCTATATGGACATCGCTGCGCTCAACCGATTCATGGGTGAAGGGCCGACCATTAACAGCGTACACATGCGCACCGATGCTTTGCAGCGACCTGCACTGTTCAGGGAACTGAAAGAAATACCGATGATCAGCTCACTGAATCTGAAAGCGGCGGCGGTACAAACATTTCATGACACGATGGCCGAATCAATGCTGATATTCGTCTCATTCTTTGTCGTGTTCGCGTGCACACTCGCTTTCGGCGTCACGTATAACGCCGGCCGCATTACACTGTCCGAACGCGGCCGCGAGCTCGCAACGCTCCGGGTACTCGGCTTCACGCGTGCCGAAATTTCATACATCCTGCTCGGTGAAATCGGTGTACTGACGCTGATTGCACTCCCGCTCGGTTGTGCGATCGGTTACAGTCTGACGCTACTTATCTCCGGGGCCTTCAAGACCGAGCTGTTTCGTGTACCGTTCGCTATCCTGCCAAACACTTATGGTATCTCGCTACTAATCGTGCTGGCCGCCACGCTTGCATCGATTTTCGTAGTCCGACGCCGGCTCGAACATCTCGATCTGATCGCAGTACTTAAAACAAGGGAATAACATGCCATCGCCTACAACACGCAGGCTCATACTCTGGATACCGGCGCTGTTAATAGTCGGTATCGTTATCGCGATACTGTTCAGGCCAGTCGCCGTACCGATCGACCTCGTGACCGTGGAGCGTGGCGCGATCAGTGTGACGATTACCGATGAGGGCAAAACGCGCGTCAAGGATGTATTTGTAGTATCCGCACCCGTCCCGGGGCTGATGCGCCGCATTGAACTTGAACCCGGTGACCAGGTTACGGCCGGTGAGACCATCGTCGCACGCATAGAACCGAGCGATCCATCATTCCTTGATGTCCGCACACAAGCTGAAGCACAGGCTGCCGTACGTGCCGCGGAAGCAGCTGAAAAGTATGCGGCGGCACAGGTGCGCCGGGCTGAGGCGGAACTTGATTTTGCCAATGCCGAATTTGCCCGCTACCGGGGGCTGGCCGAACGCAACACGGTATCGGAGAATGATCTCGATGCTGCCGAACGCCGGGCGAGAACCTCATCGGCGGCACTCGAAGAAGCCAAGGCAAACCTGAATGTGGGCCGCTCACAACTCGAGCAGGCCCGCGCGAAACTGATGGCACCGAATACCGAACGTAGCTCACGCGGTGCAGACTGTGAGTGCATCAATGCCTACTCGCCGGTCAGCGGAGCGATCCTGCGCGTGCTGAAGAAAAGTGAAGGCGTCGTGGCATCCGGCGCACCACTGGTCGAAATTGGTGACCCGAGCCGGCTGGAAATAGTCGTTGATCTGCTGTCGACTGATGCCGTGCGGGTAGAGGTCGGCCAACGCGTATTGATCGAGGCTTGGGGCGGCAGTCCGGCGCTGGAAGGTACCGTTACCCGGATCGAACCGTTCGGCTTCACAAAAATCTCAGCACTTGGCATAGAAGAACAACGGGTGAATGTCAGGATTGATCTTGTCGATTCGCCCGATCACTGGGCGCGCCTTGGGCACGGCTACCGTGTCGAGCCACGCATTATCCTGGCAGAAGCAAGCGACATATTGACCGTTCCGCGAGCAGCGCTGTTTCGTGATGGCGATCAATGGGCTGTTTTCGTCGCCGAAAATGACACGGCGGTGCTGAGAATAGTTGAACTCGGCCTCTCTAATGCCTTTGCAGCGGAAATCACCTCCGGACTCGCCGTCGGCGAGCGGGTCGTACTTCAGCCAAGCGATCGTGTCAGTGCCGGTTCGCGGCTGCAACCAAGATAACCATATTTGCGCTGAGACCCACTCACCATGACGACACCGTCAAGGCAACAAAAAATGGACTGCAGTAAACTGCAAAAACTACTCAGGCGAAATGTGGGTAATGCAATTGTCGACTACCAGATGATTGCTGATGGCGACCGGGTCATGGTTTGCCTGTCCGGCGGCAAGGATTCGCATGTGCTGCTCGATATCCTGATGAATTTGCGCAACCATGCACCCATCAACTTCGAGATCGTTGGCGTCAACATGGACCAGAAACAACCCGGCTTTCCGGCCGATGTGCTACCCGCTTATCTCGACTCACTGAATATTGAATATCACATTGTTGAACAGGACACATATTCAGTCGTCAGGCAGAAAATTCCGGAGGGCAAGACAGCATGCGGTCTGTGCTCACGCCTGCGACGCGGTACGTTGTACGCTTTTGCCGAAAAAATTGGTGCCAACAAGATTGCACTGGGTCATCACCAGGATGATATTGTCGAAACCCTGTTTTTGAATATGTTCTTCGGCTCTAAACTGGCGGCGATGCCGCCCAAACTCCTGTCGGATGACAAGCGTAATATTGTCATCAGGCCGCTAGCCTATTGTCGTGAGCAGGATATTGAGAACTACGCATCAATCAGGGCATTTCCGATCATTCCTTGCGATCTATGCGGTTCCCAACCGAATCTGCAGCGACAGAAAATCAAAAGCATGCTCACCAACTGGGAACGCTCCGAACCTGACCGGGTTGCGAGCATTTTTCGGGCGCTACAAAACATCGCATTGAGTCAGCTTGCCGATACGAATCGATTTGATTTTTCCGGACTGCAAATTGACCGTAGCGAAGAAAAAGCTCCCTATCCGTTTAATGAAGCCGGGGTCAGTAAATCCGGTAATGAAAGACCGGTTCAGTTTATCGATACTTTTGGCAATGCAAATCAGATAAGTGAAAATTAGTTAGAATAAAAAATTACCGGTAATTAAAAAGGTGCCTGTAACATGCCCGCCATGGAAACATCAGATCTGACTGCCAGGCAATACTGGGAACAGGTCAAGGCCAACCCTAACCGCGCAAAGTTCGGATTCGGTGCCAAGGCGGCTATCATCAACATCGACCTGCAACGCGCTTATACTGATATTGATTCGTTCAAGACTGCCTATCAAACGGACCCGCAGCAGATCGATTACATCAATGAGATCTCAGCACTGGCGCGTGCAAAGCATATGCCGGTGATCTGGACTCATGTCGCATACATGGACAATGCTGATGATGCGGGTACCTGGGGAACATGTACGAACACGATAGATTCACTGCAGAACATCAAAGTCGGTGACCCGCGTGCGGAACTCGACCCGCGCCTGCAAATTGATAGAACCAGTGACGCCATCATCAACAAGCGCATGGCGAGCGTATTTCACGATACGCCGATCCTGTCGCTGCTGATCTGGCACCAGGTAGATACCGTGATTCTGACCGGTGGCAGCACCTCGGGCTGCATCCGGGCCAGTGCGGTCGCAGCACTCTCACATGGATTCCGCACCATCGTTGCCGAGGAGTGTGTCGCGGATAAACATGAGATACCGCATTTCGCAAACCTGTGCGACATGATGCTCAAATATGCCGATGTCGAGCCGGTAGTAAAGGTCCGAGAATGGCTGAAAGGCCACCCGGGATGCCGCCCCATTCGCGAAGCTCGCGGCTGCGAATTCTAGTTCAGGCAGTTTATAATTGCTGCGCTGCAGTTGTTTACCCTGTCCTGATGTAGGGGCCCTGGAGCATTTCAATTCCACCAGGTAGGTATAAACCGATCGTTGCAATCCTATTGATGCATAGTTAATATATCTTTATACGGTGTATTCACCGTTACAAATTTTGATGTCAGATATATGCGTATTACAGTTTTTACGGACTATGCTTTCAGAGTCCTGATCTATCTGGCACTCAACCCGGAGCGTCGTGTCACTATCAATAATATCGCTGACGATTACGGCATATCGAAAAATCACCTAATGAAAGTTGTAAATTTGCTGGCCAATGCCGGGCTCGTGACGGCAAGCCGTGGCCCCCAGGGGGGGCTAAAGCTGGCGCAGCAGGCAGATAAGATTATGGTTGGAGAAATCATCAGATTGACGGAAGACAATATCCAGCTGGTTGAATGTTTCAGGCCGGATAACGGATGTGCCATTACCCCGGCTTGTGAATTGAAGGCTATTCTCGATGAATCCCTCAGGGCATTCTTCGGAGTCCTCGACAAATACAGTCTCCAGAATCTTGTAATTCATAGATCAGATTTGCAGAAATTGCTGTAATTTTGCGCCACCCAAATTCTGAGAAATATCATGTTTGAACCAGTTGAAATAGATGATCTTATGATTGCTGTGATCGCTGGCGCTTTGGTGGTTTTATTTGGCGCTCTGTATGCATTCAGCTTCGCTATGGCCAAGTTGAATAAAGAACGGTGGATTACCGTGGTCGCCTGCTGCATTTTTGCAGCATTCAGTGCCAGCGTATTCGTACTGGCTCGAGCCCTTCACCTTGATGGTTACTGGCAGAGCATCACCGTTGCGATGTTGCTTGGATACCTGATAGCACCACAGGCTATCTGGAAATTATCTGTTGGAACGCACGAAAGTTCCGATTAATTGCAGGAGTATATGTAGAATGACTACATCACCTTGGTGGGTTGACGAGGACTTCTGGCGCAAAATGGCAATCTGGGTAACCACCCTGATGGCACTTGTGCTGATTGGGTTGACCTTCGACTCAGTAACCCAAATCACGGCCGGATCCGAAAGGGTTCCCGCTTACAGCGTCATCAATCATCGGATCTACTACCGATGGGATGACAGCAGGAATTTTCAGGTCCCCGTTATCGGCGATCCGGCACCATTATTTGGTAAAAGCCTGACCGAGATCGAGGCTGAAGCGCTTGTCAGCAAGGGCAAGATCACCACCCAGGCAAAAAATTGTATGAACTGCCATACACTGCTTGGCAACGGTGCTTACTATGCACCGGACCTGACAAAAGCCTGGCTGGACCCTAGCTGGGGGGCAGAAGTAGTCCGCGAGCAGTTAATGATCCAGTTCTTAATGGATCCGGAAACAAATGCCAGGGGTTTTGGCTCCACACGCAAGATGCCCAACCTGGACATAACAGAAGAGGAAGCACGCGGAGTAGTCGCATTCCTCAAATGGATGTCCTCCATTGATACCAACGGATTTCCCCGCAACTTCACACCTATTGCTCAGGAGGGTGACCGATGAATGCCCGAACTTTGGATTCCTCGCACCTAACCGGTGGCCAGAAATTAGCCATCAAGTATTTTACAGTCGCGGTCATCCTGTTTACCGCGCAGATCCTGTTTGGACTGATATCAGGCTACCAGTACCTGGCGCCGGAGTTCGGCTATAACGTGCTGGATTTCAATGTAACTCGAATGGTGCACATCAACGCCCTGGTACTCTGGTTACTCTACGGCTTTATCGGCGGTATTTACTGGCTGGTAGAAGAAGAATCGGGCACTGAGCTTGTTGGCCTGAGACTGGCAAATTTTGCCTTCTGGCTATTGACCCTTGCTGTCACAGTGGTCGTGCTGGTATTTCTGTTCATCCAGACCGGACCCGGCGACATGTCAACACTCTGGTTGATCAACGAAGGACGCGAGTATATTGAGGCACCGAGATGGGCCGATTTCGGTATCGTCGTCTGCATGCTGATATTCTTCTGGAATATCGCTGCAACCTTCATGAAAGGCAAGTGGAGCGGTATTTCCGGTGTTCTTGTTCTTGACCTGGTCGCGCTTGCCGGCGTGTACCTTGCCGGTATGGTTTACACCCCTAATATCTCGGTAGACCAATATTGGTGGTGGTGGGTCATTCATCTGTGGGTCGAAGCAACCTGGGAAGTTCTGGTGGCCTGTATCATGGCCTGGGGCCTGATCAAGACCCTCGGTGCCCGGCGTAAGATTGTTACCACCTGGCTCTACATTGAAGTAGCCATGATGTTCGGTTCGGGTATCCTGGGACTTGGACACCACTATTTCTGGATCGGAACTCCCGAATATTGGTTATCGATTGGTGGATTCTTCTCAGCCCTTGAGCCAGTCCCCTTGGTAGCGATGGTGGTGCACGCGGTCTACGATTCGGGTGTACACAAATTCAAAAACTCGAACCACCCGGCACTGGCGTGGTTGATCGCCCATGCATTCGGCAATTTTTTCGGGGCCGGCGTCTGGGGTTTCATGCATACGCTACCGCAGATTAATCTGTATACCCACGGCACCCAATGGAGCGCCTCACATGGACATCTGGCGTTCTTCGGTGCCTATGCCACCATCAATATAGCCATTTTCTATATGGCTCTGCAGAAGTGGCGAGGCAATGTCTATATGTCAGCAGGCCTGGAAGGCAACGGCTGGAAATGGAAATGGGCACTTGGGTTACTCAATGGAGGCGTAGTAGGTATGACCATAGCCCTGCTGATTAGCGGTTACGATCAGGCCTTCATTGAACGAGCCTTGGGCGGAGCAACATGGGCAGCATATTTTGATGCACAAAACGGGGTCTGGTTCATACAGGGCCTGTGGTGGAGACAATTATTCGGCTTTATGACTGCAGCCGGTTTAATCATCCTGATCTGGGACTTGCTAACGATCGGACGCAATGAAAAGCGTTCAATCCAGTTAGTTGGAGATAATACAGCAGCGGAAGTGACGTCTTAAGACGTCACTTCCCTGTAATTTGAGATAGAAAGCACTGGAGGTGCGAAAGTGAGAATTAGTATTGGTGCAATTGCAGTAGTAGCGATGGCAATTACAAACATGTCGGTGGCACTAGCCGGCGATCCGGCAGCAGCCACCAGCAAGGCCAAAACACTTTGTGCGGCCTGTCACGGACCGGATGGGGTCAGCATGAATCCGCTCTGGCCCAATCTTGCCGGGCAGAAGGAACAGTACATGGCTAAAGCCCTTACCGATTATCGGGCTGGGAACAGAACTGATCCAACCATGGCGCCACTGGCAAAAACTCTGACTGATAAGGAAATAGAAGATCTCGCTGCTTATTACGCAGGATTATAGTCCGGGTTCCTGCAGCATTTAAATTTTAATACAAAGAGCCTGCCACAAAAAATCGGCAAACTCTGGTTCACCTGCTGAGAGCCGCTCCTCAGAGCGGCTCTCAGCCTCAATGCAAGCTTCCTGATCGCGCGTCGTCGACAACCACCTGACGATAATACTTCATCAGAATCAAGCAGTTGCGATGCTTAACGTGTGATATCAATACTTCCGGAAACCGGCAAAAAACGTGATTAATGACTAAGTTTTCCAGCCGGAAGAATGATAATATTGTTGCCGAAAGTCCGAACTTAAGCTAAGTGGTGCCGATAAATCAGTCAGCCACTCTGAGTTTTGCCGGCTAACCGTTGACGCACTTTCGGACCAGGTCAGACACGCTTTAAAACAACGAGTATCGGGTATGTTTTTCCCGTAGATATTATACCTGAAGGATTTTCCATCAATGGTAGCAATGACCTTAACCTCGCTTATCCCTGAGCAGCTGAACAGCATAAACTTTTTGTTGTGGTTCTGAACGACCGATGAGTAAGACCAAAATCATCGTCTTACTGCCCAGCATTCTTATTAGCTGCGCCTTGCTGACATCAGGGTTCGCGACTGCTCAAAACCCCCAAGTGGAACTCAGGCGTCAGACCATGTCTGATTTCCAGGCACAAAGCGCCAGCGCCAAAAACACTGCAATGACCAAATTGGGGCAGGAATTAATCCTGATCAATAAGGAATATCAAGACTTTACCAATCGGGGCGGCCAGACCAAATTGAGGCGGCCGTTCCAGGCCAGCAATAGAATGCTTCGTTACAGGAACGGCCTGGTAGTTATCGATGCGGTAGCTCAGGATGATCCGAAGCAACTCCGGAATGAACTTGTGGCGATGGGATTGCAGCATCCAGCCATTTTCGGCCGCTATGTATCGGGCCTCATGCCCATTAGTCAGATCATGCAGATCGGTTCATTGAACTCCCTGCGGTTAGCTCGGCTTTCTTATGCAAGAACCTCGACAGGAACCGTCACCAGTCAAGGAGATACCGCATTGAATGCTGACACTGCCAGAACAAATTTTTCTGTGGATGGCACCGGCATTACCGTAGGGAGCCTCTCCGACAGCTACAACTGTTTGGGTGCGGCCGCCGCTAATGTTGCCACCGACGATCTCCCCAGTGGCGTTATCGTACTGGCAGATGAAACCGGATGCAGTTCCGGCACTGATGAAGGTCGTGCCATGATGCAGATCATCCACGATATCGCTCCTGGTGCGGATCAGGCTTTCCACACCGCGTTCGATGGTATCGCCGATTTCGCCCTGGGAATTATAGAACTCCAGACTGTGGCAGGTGCTGACATTATCACTGATGATGTTTTCTATTTTGCTGAACCATTTTTTCAGGACGGTCCCATCGCTCAAGCGGTCGATAGCGTCAAGGATTCGGGGGTGGCCTATTTTTCAGCCGCAGGAAACCGGGCACGGCAGGCATATACCTCGTCCTTCGTCAACTCGGGACAATCGGGTTTTCGAACTGGAAGTGTAGCTCACGACTTCGACCCAGGTTCCGGGGTCGACACACGTCAGCAGCTGACAATCCCTGCCCATGGCGAGGTTATATTTGTCCTTCAGTGGGACCAACCGTTTTTCTCAGTCAGCGGCGCGCCGGGTTCCGCCAGTGATATAGATATCGTGCTATATCCCAATGGTGGCGACCACGCCCTGGCCGCCAGCATAGATAACAATACCGGTGGCGATGCATGGGAGGCCTTCATTTACACTAATAACAGCGGCTCGCCCAAAACTGTACAGCTAGGCATTGATTTGGTATCCGGGCCGGCTCCCGGCCTGATGACCTACATATATTTTGGCACCATGACTGTGAATCAGTACGCCACCGATTCACCCACGATTGTTGGACATGCCAATGCAGCAGGAGCTCAGGCAGTGGGCGCAGTTCGTTATCACGATACACCCGCATTTGGTGTTACTCCCCCGATTCGGGAATATTTCTCATCAGTAGGTGGCAACCCAATTCTTTTTGATACTGCCGGCATACCGACCTTTCAACTGCGGCAGAAACCAGAAATCATGGCGCCTGATGGTGGCGATAACACGTTCTTCGGTTCGGACTATGAATCCAATGGATTTCCAAATTTCTTTGGGACTTCGGCAGCCGCGCCACACGCTGCAGGTATTGCCGCACTAATGAAGGCGTTCGATCCGACGGCGCTCCCGGATAAAATATATAACACACTACAGGCCACGGCCCTTGATATGGATGCTGCAGGTGTCGATTTCGATAGCGGCTTTGGCTTGATTGATGCTAACCAGGCAGTAGCCGCTTTGACACCGTTGGAAATTGAGATCAGCTATCAGCCTGAAGTTGGAGTAAAGAATCAATTTTATTGGTGGGGAGGATTAACTGCCTCAGGCGGGCTGCCCCCTTACACCTATACTCTTGTCGGTGGCTGGTTATTATGGCCGCTGACGCTGAAGTCAGAGACCGGCGTCATCATGGGCGAAGCATTCAATACCGGGTCATCATATTTCACAGTACAAGTGATGGATGCGAATTCGAATACCGCAACGATCCAGTCACAAATTACCATAAATAAATCTGACTACGTTTGTGGCTTATGCCATCGTGCCGAACACTTTTAAAAATCAGGGTTGTAAAAACAGCCAGAGCCAACTCTGAACAGCTCGAAATAGACATGAAAAGTATTTTTAAATTTACCGCCCCGTCACCCGGCAAATCTCCGCCAACGACTTCTGCACACAATCCTCACCTTCCTTGATAGCTTCAGCGGCGTGGTGAAACTCCATCATGCCAATGTGGGCAAGCTGGGGTGAAAGCAGTACGTCCGCAGGATCACCAGCAAGTCGGCTTCGCGTTATTCTGTCCTGAACAATCAAGAGGGAGTTAGCAATAGCATAGAACAAGCCGGGGGGCTCATCTTTATCCTCGCGACCAGGAAAGAAGGCATTCGAATATTCCTTCACCTGTTGTTTCAAGTTACTCAATACGCCTGAATTATCCTGGGGAGCCTCTTCCTGTACTTCAGTCTTGTGCTTACCGATAATGCCTGAATTCAGGTTGACGGCGATCACAACATCTGCTCCCAGTGCACGGCAGATGCTCACTGGCACTGGATTAACCAGGCCGCCATCTACCATCCAGCGGTGCTTATGGCGCACCGCTGGAAATAAACCCGGCAGTGCCATCGAAACCCGTACCGCATCGGCGAGCCCACCTTCCGTAAACCAGGCCTCGCGGCCTGTATCGAGATCGGTTGATACGGTTCCGAATTTCTTCGGCAGGTCCTCGATATTTCTGTCAGCCTTAGCAACATAGCTGTCCAGAAACCAGCCCAATCGTTTCGTGTCGACAAAGCCGGCTTGCGAAATGCTGATATCGAAAAATCGAAGTACATCGCTTCGCGTTGAGCCAAGCACCCAGCTTTCAAGTGCCTCAAGGTTACCGGCAACGTATGCGCCACCGACAATAGCACCAACTGACGTGCCACAGACAATATCGGGTTCGATACCTTCTCTTAATAACGCCTTGATCACACCGATATGTGACCAGCCGCGTGAGGCGCCGGATCCCAGGGCAAGACCGATTTTTGGTAAAAAAGTTGAGCTATTCAAGCATTGAGACCTGACAGACTGGGCGCATATTATAAACGATTCAGCTCCCGGAGTCGGTCCAGCCCCCCCATCGCACTGGTTATTGAATCCAGGATGCTTAGATTGACCTGACATCGTGGAAAATCTGTTACCAGACTGTCATGGTGGGCACGAATCCCAACCATTGGCTCCACCAGCCGGCCTTGTGGTAACTTCGCTGGAAAACAGGTTTAAATAATGAAGCGTCAGTTGCCTGAAGAAATCGAGACTCCCCGGCTATTATTGAGCGCGCCGGTTGCCGATGATGCCGGCAGAATTTTTTCTGCCTATGCTCAGGATCAAGAGGTGTGTCTCTATATGACATGGAAGCCTCATGAGTCTGAGGCGACCGTTTGCGAGTTTGTCCAGGACTGTATTCACGACTGGGTGTCAGGATCGCGGTTTGCTTATATCATCAGGTATCGTGATTCCAACCTGTTGATAGGTATGCTTGACGCGCGCGTTCAGGAAGATGTTGTAGATATCGGCTATGTTCTTGCCCGTCAACACTGGGGTGCAGGCCTTATGCCTGAAGCCATACAGGGTCTGGCAGTAGCCGCGTTGTCAAATCAGAATATCAATCGTATTCAGGCAACACGCCATGTCGACAATAATGCTTCACAGCGGGCCCTGGAGAAGTCAGGATTTATTCAGGAGGGACGCCTGGCGCGGCACCTTATTCATCCAAATATTTCGCCCGAACCTGGTCCCTGCTATATGTATTCACGATTTGACTGATGAAAAACCTGGTGTTGGGTCATGATTGACGTCTATCGAATAAGCGCTCACAAGATTCTAGAATTTACCGAAATTTATAATTTAGTGCGGTTTCAACAGCATTAAGGAATAAGCAACAAGAATCAGCAGGAAATGACCGATCTGCAAAATAACCTGCATACCGGCTTTAATCGCACTGCCGTCTTTCGCTACAACCATCCTTGCCGGCTTGGTTACAAAATTAAGTGCCGTAATATAAAACGCCATAATCATCAGGCTCAGCCACAACCAGAGCTCTGAAAAGGCCCAGGTACCCAAAATCACAGAGACAACTCCCGTAAGAGTCAAAATTATTGCAACAATACCTTCAATTAGCCCGACAAGATTGGCTCTTTTGATCAGGCGTTTATTGGCCTGATCAACACCCGGATTGACCGCTGTCAATACAGAAATCCATATGGAAATAAGCGCAATAAAAAAAAGCGATATAGCCATGCCAGTATGCAGCAATCCAACTAATTGAGAAGAACTCATGATGATAACTTTATAAAGGGAATTATTTAGTCACTGACCCGGGCGCGCCTGCTCCGCAAGTGCTGAACTTTCCGACTCTGGTTGTTCAGTCTGATTTTCTACTTGCGAAAAATCCAGAGACCCAAGCATGCCTATACCAATACGGATACTATCTCGCGCAGCGCCCTGCATCGCCACACGCACACGATTAGCGCCGTGCCACCCGCCTTCGAATCCCCCCCCGGTATAAGTTGAGTAGATATTTTCGTGCAACAACTCAGCTTTATCCGCGGTGCGATAAAGTGTCCAGACCGCATTCATACCAACAGTCATGCGTATACTGAAAGATGGGGTATTGACTTTAACGACCCGAATATTAAGAAAATACGGCGTCAGATCACTGATATCATTATTGGAAAAAGTCCCATCAGCACGAATCATCGGCATGATGATTTCAGTTTTTTCTGAATTATCGATAGCGGAGAAAATGCCGCTGGCAATAATCGCATCAATAACAGCCTGCTCGAAATAATCCGTCGTAATGCCAGCAGAAGCACCACTTACCGACACACCGATCGGACCAGGCCGATTTTCTGCTGCTGCCGGATTCTCAGGGGCTGTGGTTTCAGTAGCTGCTGCCATTGAGAAAAACAGCAGCGCACTACTGGAAATGACGGCAATTAATAACTTCCGGAGAATGCATTGATTGTCAAAATTTTTCATTGCTCATCTCCAATAATTTTACCGACAATTTGCCTGGTCGTCATCACTGACAGCAGATCTAAGCGCCAACATGCCAATGCAATTACAGAATTATATCGATATTTGTCGTGGCCCTGGATTTCCTTATATGGCTTTTTACCATTTTTTACCTGCGGCAGGAATCCTGAGCCAATCCTTCACCATTCATGACACTGAATAGGCTGGTATAAAGAAGCGGGCCCTGCAGAGTGTCAATCAACCTGGTTGAATGACTCCCTACAGGGCCCTTGGTCTTTATTTAGACCCTAACAGGGTCTGGTTAGTAGCTGAGCTTCTATCCTCCCAGTGATGGGTCGTTCTGCTCTGCCCACTCATTCTCGTAGACCGTCCACTCACCTTCCGCAACATTCTCTTCCTTACGACGAAGCTGGAAGCCTCGGGAAAGAATGAACCACATCATTGGCAGCAAGCCACCCCAGATGAATACGGCTCCACCGATTGTGCGACAGTAAGTCAGGAACGAGAACACAGGACCCGTTACGATTTCTGATGAACGGGCATACCAGGTACCTTCCGTGTATGCGATCCAGGTCTGGTACAGACCAACCGGGAACAGATCAAGGAACATCATCAGCACCAGGCCGATATTCAGGCTCCAGAAAGAGGTTCGCACCAGCTTCGGATTCCAGGCTGATTTATGGAACAAGTGCTGGCAGCAGAACAACATTCCGCCCAGAGCAATGTTTCCTTTGACCCCAAACATGGCTGCGTGAGCATGATTACCAGTGAGGTAGGTTGCATGCTCATAGTAATTGACGATCGGCAGGTTAATGACCGAGCCAAATACCCCAGCTCCGAAAATGTTCCAGAAATTAACGCCGAGGATAAATAACCAGACACCTTCCATCACTATGGTCTGCTTTCCTTCGACCAGATTCTTGCTGGCCAATGCCCCTTCCTGTCGCATCTGCCATGCATCCAGCGTCAGCAGGAGCAGCGGCAATACTTGCAGGGTGGAAAACACACTACCCAGAGCGATGATTCCGGTCGGCTTGGCGATCCAGTAGAAGTTATGGGAAATACCGATCGTTGCAGTGATAAGGAAAAGCATCACGGCAAGGAAGATAACCCGCTCTGCCATCATCCGGGT
>NZCC01000016.1 GCA_002688175.1 Chromatiales bacterium | reverse complement strand
TCGTCTAATGGTAGGGCCTCAGCTTCCCAAGACCCTTCGGTAGTCACTCCAAATCCACCAATGCCCTTCCAGATACGGAATTCGGGGATAACTGATTCAGTTCTTACTATAGAGACAGAATTTAAACAGTTATCCCCAGAAATACCCCTCCCAGTAACGGGCATAGGGTCTCAGGGGGATTCCACCGTCAAATACCCTGAAAACGCCGATTTTCGACCAATTAGGGGTCCCCAGTAGCCATGCGGGAGTCCTGTGCCGTTGTCTTTGTTGGAATTTGGTCGGATATTGGGGATAAGGGGAAACTATGCCCCGGTCAAAAAACCCGGTTCAGCTCTTTAAGCAAGTTCTGTTTTTTGACTGGTTTCGTGACAACTGGGCCTTTTCCACGGAATCGATATTCGATCAAGGCAACGTGTTCGTTGGTCCGTTCGTCGAAATCCTGACTGACAACTCGATAGCTGGATTTGGTCTTATTCTTCAGGCCGAACAGCTTGTCGAGGAGATTGACCAGTTTGTTCTCTGTGTTCATCGATGACTCCTTTCCAGATATTTATCGGAAGGAACTCGATGGAATTACAGGAAAGTCGTAAGAAATCTCTACCACTTTGGTATCAGTACTCGGAAAGCACTGTGTTTACTGGGTTGTTAGAGGTACACCATCAGACGTAGAGGCTTCTGGTGGGGGTTACATTGGCAAATTGTTTTTGGTGAGATAGCTGTGGAAATAGATCTAATGACAACAATTTTTTTCCGGACAGCGCATTAGATGACCCTGTGTTCGGTTTGTCTTCAGCTCATTTGCCCGAGACGCTGCCGCCAGTGGAGTCCGGCGTTAATGTTTTCTGGGTAGAATTGTTGTCGGAAGAAATTGCTCCCGGTGTCACGCAGAAATACCGCCTTACGGGAGATATTCAGTTAACAGCCGCACCCATCCCAGTAGCAGTCTGGCTGTTCGGCTCGGCTCTCGCAGGTTTGGGCTGGCACCCATAAAGAATAACCCGTCACAAAGAAGGGTTTTCTACAAAACCGAAATGATGTGTTTTAGACGATTTATTTTTGCCAACTACACGTTAAAGCTTTCAGTTCAGAAATAGCGACAAGAATATATATGAGGATATTCATGCTTTACCCCAATCAATGTAACCTCTGTAGGATATTGTATAAATCAGAACCAAGATTTATTATTTGGAGGGACGGCTCTCAAGGCTTATTTATTTAATATTGCTAATATTTTTTCTCTATATTTTTCTTTGCTTATCCGCACTGCATAATGAGGTATGTTGATAATATTATAAGTTTCATCAAAGTTTCTTTTAAGGATTATATGAGTCAGCGCACCAACAGAAATAATTAGCGGATTGTCGCATCCTAAATCACGGAGCTCCTCCTTGAATATTTTCATATTATCTTTTTCAATACTAGGATTATTTTTTAAATAATTAGGAATTTTACTAGAATCTATTTCGATATTATTTTTAATAATATCTGTCATATAGCCCCCCCAAAAAGGAGAATCTTTTAAAGCAAATCTTATTTTAAAGTCTGTCGCTTTAGAGTATGAATCATGAAAGTTAGCAAGAGGAGTTTTTATACTTCTGGAAATATTTAACCCAACAAAAACAATATTTTCATTAAGAGATTTGATAACTTCAGGGTCATTAAAAATACTTAAATCTCCCACATTACTTGTTGGGTTATCGCCAGCTTCAACCCATACTGCCCAGCTAGATATAAGCCCGTATTTTTCCTTAATAAAATCAAAAGTATTTTTATCCATTTATCTATCTATACCTACTCAGTAGTAACGTGATCTGCAAGCCTATAACTTTCAGCTATTGCAATGGCCCCACATAATTTTCTGTAGGCTATGAAGAGCAACTTTGAAAAGTGTATCATCTACTAGAGGAATATATAAAAGAGACAAAAAATACTTGCTCGCAAAACAGTTCGGGAAGTCGTAGGGGAGCACAACTGGACGTCTACAATTAGCGGCGAACGCTAGTCATATCTCCTGGAGAAGCTGGCGGCGGACGAAAATGAGGACGTGCGCAGTGAGGCAGCCGAAAACCCGAATATGCCCGCAAATTAAGAACAGGAAACAGAAAGATGGGAAAAGAAAGCGTTGAATCACGTGAAGAGAGGGCGAGGGATTCTAATACTTCTCCTGGGGCCCTAGAGAAGCTGGCGGCAGACGAAAATGAGGATGTGCGCTTTCAGGTAGCCGAAAATCCGAACACGCCCGCATCCGCTCTGGAGAAGCTGGCGGCGGACGAAAATGAGGACGTGCGCGATGGGGCATTCGAAAACCCGAACACGCCCGCATCGCTTCTGGAGAAGCTGGCGGCGGACGAAGATGAGAATGTGCGCTTTGGGGCAGCCGGAAACCCGAACATACCCGCATCGCTTCTGGAGAAGCTGGCGGCGGACGAGAATGAGATCGTGCGCTGTAGGGTAGCCGTACACCAGAACACGCCTGCATCCGCCCTAGAGAAGCTGGCGGCGGACGAAAATGAGGACGTGCGCAATAGGGCAGCCGGAAACCCGAACACGCCTGCATCCGCTCTGGAGAAGCTGGCGGCGGACGAGGTTTCTAGAAAAATTAATTCTGATAGTAAGGCTGACACTGAATTAGATAATGATTCACCTGAGTCCACCGTAGAGATTCATGGAGTAGGTTGCGAAGTTGTTATTCGTAATATTACAGAGAGCCAGACGAAACAATTTAGGCACAAGAACCAGATAGATACTGAAATTACTCTTGATGCTATTCAAGAGATTATGGGTGATGAGTGGTATGAAAATGGAATCTTTCATACTTATTGTCCGATTGCCGATGGCTTATCTATTACCTTTAGTAATGAAAAGTCTGAGGTAGATATTGATAAGACCGTGATCGCTTACGATGCAGAGCAGCATTGGTGTTTCCCTAAACCATTTGACATGGCCAATCAGGAGTTATTTGAAAATGAGAGTCTTGATGATAATTACCTGATTGTTGTATCGATGGAAAAAGGTCATTGGAGCGATGTAAGTATCCCTACAAAAGATTTCGACATTGACAAGTTTAAGCTTGTTACGCACCCCTTAAAATGCCAAATAGAAAACTTCAACCTCGTATATGGCTATAGTTATAACAACGAGACTCTTGACCCATATTGGGAGACAGGCATCCACACGGAGGGGATGGGGCATATAATATTTGTAATGCAAGGCGATCAGGTTATTGAACACTATAAGTCTTATTAGGTTAATACTTCTGACTTATGAGTAAAGACAATAGTCAGCATCACTAGGATGCATCTCGTCCAGTATTTAAAGGGGTTGTGAAATACTTTGTAAGACCTTTGTAAGAAGAAATCATTGTTTCTTAGCTCTGTTTTACACTATGTATCAAAAAGGTTAAGTGTTCTCATTTAATCCCTTAAAAAGAGTTAAATATTCACATTCCTTATTTCCTTTTGGACCAAAACCCGATGTTGAATGATCTGGATAATCTGAACTAACTAGGCACTCTTTCAGATCCAAAATCTTTCTCTCTACCCAACTATCATCACCTATGTATTCTATGAGTTGCACCTCAAAATTCATTTGTGCTTTGTCTTTATCTTTCTCTAGCATACCGTCTGCAAAATGTTGATCCCCATTCACAAAGAGAAAATATCCTGTGTCACTGACATTGAATCCATTTTGCCTCAGTATCCATTGGTATATTTCCAATTGTCTTTTGTAACCAGATTTATAAGCACCTTCTAAAGTTATAGTCTCTAATGCAGTTAGATCTTTGTTTCTTTTGGTCGCAGTACTTTTGTAATCCACTATATGAATCTCATCGGTTATAGGGTTGTGCCAAACATCATCCAGACCACCGCCTACTATAAAACCAGAGGACTCATGAAATGTTCTCAATCCAAGTTGAGTAGCCTTTGTCCAGAGATCAAAATCCTGATGATTAAATGGAACTAAATGACCTAAACTATGCCTTTCCATAAATGGATGCGGTTGCCCCTTTTCTCTGTATTCGCCAAAATCTTTTTTCAATAAAGTATCGGTTGCGGTATTCAGGAGAAATCCTGGCATGCCAGGAAACTTCACTCCTCTTTTTCTTTTTAACCAATAACATGCAGGGCATTTTATAAAATCCTCGATTTGAGATCTGCCCAGTTCATAGGGTTCCGGATGATCAGATTTGTAAGTTCCTCGATGTCTAGTCATATAAAATCCCCAAACCGAATATTTATTCTTTTCCAGGATATCACTACATAGTTACTTTAAAAATGGAAAGCCAAGAAAAGGGTCAGATGTGTCTATGAATTTTTGCGAATTTACTTCCGATTTCGTTAGTAATAAGCCTCCTTTCCCCACCCACCCAGGGGGCAACATATGAGACATGAGTGGTCAGAACTCAATAATCAACAAAAGGGTACCTATGGTGAGTACCTAGCTAAGATGGAATTCACTATGTATGGTTTATCGGTTTTCACCGCAGAGGTAGATGATAGAGGTATTGATTTCGTCGCACGTAATAAAGGAGGTATGCATTTTGATGTGCAAGTTAAAACTATCACAGGTAAAAACTATACATATATTTCAGAATCAAAATTCCATAATATAGATGTGGTCTGTTTAGTGGTTTTAAAAGAACATTCCGAGCCAACAATCTATTTGTTGAAAGCTTCAGATTGGTCAAAAGACAAATCAGGGTTGTTAAATTACAAACATTATCCAAATTCAAAAGAACCTGAATATGGTATCAATTTTACGAAAAAGCGGGTTGAGCATATACAAAAATATAAGTTTGATAATGTCATATCTTCATTGAAGGAGGGGGAGGTCAATGGGCCCCTCGGAAGTGCTGGTTAATATCATCCAGCACGCTGCTCCAGTCTTCGAATCTGTGCGCCCCTCCTTTCCGCTTCAAAAGCCGAGCACCAGATGGTTCAATCAATCCAGCCGTTTTTCTGGAGTCCAGAATTTCATCCCCCAAGTTCAATATGACTAATCCGTTGTAGTCCGTTGCAAACGGATACTTGTAGGACGCAGGCACTTCCGGGTCTAGCTGCCATTTGTTTCCATGCACGAAATTGACAAGCTGTTTACCGAGGTGGTTTTTCAATGATTTACTCGGTTCTAGCAGGGATGCCGCGGATAAGCTAAAAAAATGCGGGTGTCGTCTAATGGTAGGGCCTCAGCTTCCCAAGCTGATGACGCGGGTTCAATTCCCGTCACCCGCTCCAGTTTTCTAAGGCCGCGACGCCCGGCTGTTCAGCCAGTCGATCAGCGGCCCCCATTCTTCGAGGTCCGGCCACGCGAGGTAGTTGGGCAGTTCGAATATCCCCAGGCCGCGCGTGTAGGCGCGTATATAGTTTTGCGCCTCACGCAGCGTGGCTATATACGGCACCCTGAGTTTCGTTAAATAAGCATCCAGCTCGTCGAAGATCAGCGTGTTATCGCGTACCCGGTTGGCCAGCACCGCAATTTTTACCTTACGGTTTTTGAATGTCGGCGTCGCCTTCAGTTCTTCGATGAACCTGCCCGTGGCCTGCATATCGATGGTAGAAGGCAGTACGGGGATCAGGATCGTATCGGAATGGTGCAACAGGTCGGTCAGTTCCTTGCCGTGGGCACGGGCAGGTGCGTCGATGACGACGATGTCGCTGTTCCGGGCCACGTGCTTCAGGCCCTCCTTGTAGCCCTCGATGGCACTGATTTCGGGGCGTTTGGCGGGCCTGCGGTCCAGCCAGTCCAGGCTCGAGCGCTGTGGATCGTAGTCCACAAGGGCAGTTTTCTTCCCCCTGGTCGCGTAATAGCTGGCCAGGTTGGTGGCCAGGGTGCTTTTCCCGCAGCCGCCCTTGGGGTTCATGACCATGATGTGCCGCATTTTTATTGTTGTCCTCAAAAATGAGTGAGAATTGAGCGCAAGCGCGCTATCTTCTCATTTAACAGAATATTTTCAATGTGGCCGAAAGCCTTTTTCGGCGCGACCTGGCGAACAGACTATGCAGCTGCCTTTCACAAAAATGCATGGCCTCGGCAATGATTTTGTCCTGCTGCGGAGTGACGAGCCCCCGGCCGGCGACACCATCCGGCGGCTCGCTGACCGCAGTACGGGTATTGGCTTCGATCAGCTCCTGTGGCTCACCGACCCGCAGGACGATGATGCGGACGTGTTTTACCGGGTCTTCAATGCGGACGGCGGCGAGGTGGAGCAATGCGGTAACGGCGCCCGGTGCATCGTGCATTACCTGGCGGGTGATGAAGCCGATACCGAACGGCTCTGGAATCTCGCTTACCCCGGAGGGGTGGTTGAGGCGCGGGTGCAGGCGGATGGCGCGATAGCTGTCAACATGGGTGAGCCCGATTTCGATCCGGCGAGCCTGCCGTTTGTTGCCGATGAACAACAGGATCGCTACCACGTAGATGTCGCGGGCGAGACGGTCGAACTGTCGGCGGTTTCAATGGGTAATCCGCATGCGGTCATCCTGGTCGACGATGTCGGAGGTGCTCCCGTTGCCCGGCTCGGGTTCCTGCTCGAGCGCCATGAGCGTTTTCCAAACCGTGCTAACATCGGCTTCATGCAGGTTGTGAGTCCTGGCCGCATTCGATTACGGGTTTTCGAGCGCGGTGTGGGTGAGACCAGTGCCTGTGGGACAGGCGCATGCGCGTCTGTGGCAGTGGGTGTCAGCCTAGGGTTGTTGTCCGGCGATGTAACGGTAGTGCTGCCCGGTGGCGAACTGGAAGTTCGGTGGGCGGGTCCGGGTTCCCCCGTCTGGCTGGTTGGCGAAGCCGAAAATTCTTTCGAAGGGGTTGTCGAGATATGAGTAGCGCAAATACACCGCAGGTGGATGCCGGTGATTTAGACGAGGGCTCGGTTGCGGAATACCTGCAATCTCATCCCGACTTCTTCGAACGACACCATAGCTTGCTCGGCAACATGCGCATCCCGCATCGCACAGGCGGCGCGGTGTCGCTGGTCGAACGTCAGGTCGCGACGCTCAGGCAAAAAAACCTGCAACTGGAACGGAAGTTCAGGGACCTGGTTGAAGTTGCGCGCAGCAATGACGAGCTTGCAGACAAGGTGCACAGCCTGGCAACCGAATTACTGGCCGCCGGTAGCCGCGCACAGGCAGTAGGTGTGGCCGAAAAACTCCTGCGGAGTTCGTTTAACGCTGATCATGCCGTCCTGGTGTTGTTCGGCACGGATTCGGTCAACGAGTTTGGCGGCGAGAGCCGTTTCCTGCGGCTTGCCGAACGCCGTGATCAGGCCATGGGGCCGTTCAAGACTTTTCTGAAGAATAATGTTCCCCGCTGCGGCAAGATTCGTGACAGTCAGCGCGCGTTTCTTTTCGGCCCGGATGCGGAAGAAGTGGGTTCAGCCGCACTGGTGCCGCTGGGCGAGAACTCGGCGACGGGATTTCTCGCGATCGGCAGCCGTGACGCCGAGTATTTCCATCCGGGCAAAAGCATGGACTTTCTGTCGCGCTTGGGCGATTTGCTGGGGTGCGCGCTGGCAATACGGTAGCTAATCAATCGGAGTACAGAATTTCTGTGGGAGCGGCTTTAGCCGCGAATCTGCAGACCCGGCAGATAACTGCCGTATCGACAGACCATACAGATATGGCCGTGCGGCACCCGCAGCATGGCAGGTTGTTATCAGCCATACGCTTTTGATTGGCAGCTTCGCGGCTAAAGCCGCTCCCACGAAGCCGCTTCTGCAGTGGCAAGTCTGGCCTTTTAAATAAGTTAGGATAGACAAGCAGGAAGCAGCCTCCAAGTAGCAATTGGCAGTTGGTAAACATGGATGAGCGCGAATGGCAACTCGCCGAAGATTTTTTCTCGCATCTTTCCAACGAGAGAAACCTGTCTGTCCATACCGTTAGCGCCTACCGGCGTGACCTGAACTGCCTTAAGGATTATTGTGACCAGAACCAGATTGCACGCTGGGGAGACCTGCGCGTGCACAACGTGCGTCGTTACGCAGCCGTAAATTTTGCCGCCGGCTTAAGTCCCCGCAGCATACAGAGGCGTTTGTCGGGCGCACGCAGTTTTATGGCGTACCTGATTCGTGAACGTCATATCAAGAATAATCCCGTCGCCGGTGTCAGCGCGCCCAAGGCCTCGAAGCGATTGCCCGATGCACTGGATCCCGAACAAATGGCGAAGTTACTGGATATAAAAGGTGACAACGTTACAGCCGTGCGCGACCGCGCGATTATGGAACTCCTGTATTCATCCGGCTTGCGGTTGGCTGAACTTGTCGGTTTGAATGGCGGCGATATCGTTGAGTCCGAGGGCACGGTCAGGGTTACCGGTAAAGGCAGCAAGGAGCGGATTGTACCGGTGGGTCGTTATGCCCTTGCCGCGATTGCCGAGTGGCGGCGGCAGCGAGCGAACCTGGCAAATGTCGAGGAACAGGCACTGTTTGTCGGCCGCCGCGGGGCACGTATCAGCCCCCGTACGGTGCAGGCAATGGTCCGCCGCCGGGCGGCAGAGGTCGGCCTCCCCAAGAAGGTCTATCCCCACCTGTTCCGGCATAGCTTTGCCACCCATGTGCTGGAGTCCTCCAGCGATCTGCGCGGGGTGCAGGAGATGCTGGGCCACGCCGATATCAGTACCACACAGATATATACTCACCTTGATTTTCAGCATCTTGCCCAGATATACGATAAGGCACACCCGCGAGCACAGACGAAAAAGCAAAAGATAAGCAATTAGGATCCAAAGGCTCGGGCACGTGCGGTTGTAGGAGCGGCTTTAGCCGCGACAACACAATGTTAATTACTTAGCTTTAAACCGAGTCGCGGCTAAAGCCACTCCTACAGAGTTTAGCCGAGCGAGGAAGATAAACATGGATCAGTATCGGGGTACCACCATCGTGTCGGTACGCAGAAACGGCGTCGTCGCATTAGCCGGCGACGGCCAGGTCAGCATGGGCAACACCATCATGAAGGGTAACGCGCGCAAGGTGAGACGCCTTGCGGGCGGTAAAGTGCTTGCAGGTTTTGCAGGCGGCACGGCCGATGCATTTACCCTGTTTGAATTATTCGAAGGTAAGCTTGAGCAATACGGTAACCTGACCCGGGCGGCAATAGAACTTGCGAAGGACTGGCGCACCGACCGGCGCCTGCGCAGGCTCGAGGCATTACTCTGTGTCGCGGACGCGGAAGAGTCACTCATCATTTCCGGCAACGGGGACGTTATCGAACCGGAAGACGACCTGATGGCAATTGGTTCGGGTGGGCCATTTGCCCAGTCGGCTGCGCGGGCGCTCCTCGACAATACCGAACTGAGCGCCGAAGACATCGTCAGCAAAGCGCTGGGCATTGCCGCGAGCGTGTGTGTCTTTACTAATGAAAATATCGTCGTGGAAAGCCTCCCGGCCGATGATGATCGCGGTGCGAGTAAAAACTGATGTCACAAATTGGATGAGACCATCTTTGTGGCTGCCGATTAAGCGGGCACAAAGATTTTTGGTCGAATTTATGTCCGATTAAGCGGTTGAGCTTCATTGGACGACCCTCAGGTTGCTGTGCTCCGTGGGTGATGTATTGATCGACGGCAAAAAAGCCGAGAAAACTGAGAATGAAGATATGTCACAGATGACACCGAGAGAAATTGCCCAGGAACTCGATAAACACATCGTGGGACAGGACCATGCCAAGCGCGCGGTAGCAATCGCACTGCGTAACCGCTGGCGGCGCATGCAGGTGAACGAGGACCTGCGTGAAGAGATCACGCCCAAGAACATACTGATGATGGGCCCGACGGGTGTCGGTAAGACCGAGATCGCCAGGCGGCTTGCGAACCTGGCCAGGGCTCCTTTTATTAAGGTGGAAGCCACGAAATTTACCGAGGTCGGTTACGTCGGCCGCGAGGTCGACAGCATCGTGCGTGATCTGGCAGATATAGCGGTAAAAATGACCCGCGAGGCGGAGATGGAAAAAGTGCGCCACCGGGCAGAGGATTCCGCTGAAGACCGGATACTCGATGCATTGTTGCCACCGCCGACGAGTGTCGAGGGTGAAAGCCCCGAAACCGAAACCCGGCAGAAATTCCGCAAGATGCTGCGCGAAGGCAAGCTCGACGACAAGGAAATAGAAATTGACGTGCAGGCGCCCATGATGGGTGTCGAGATTATGGCGCCGCCCGGCATGGAAGAAATGACCAGCCAGCTGCAGGGCATGTTTCAGAACATGGGGACCGGCCGCAAGAATACACGCAAGCTCAAGGTGAAGGATGCCATCAAGCTGTTGATCGAAGAAGAAGCCGCCGGGCTGGTCAACGAAGAAGAGATAAAAGTTGAAGCTTTGGAAGCAGCCGAACAGAACGGTATCGTGTTTATCGATGAGCTGGACAAGGTGGCACGCCGTTCCGAGACGCAAGGCGCAGACGTTTCGCGCGAGGGTGTGCAGCGTGACCTGTTACCGCTTGTCGAAGGCTGCTCGGTCAGCACCAAGTACGGCATGGTCAAAACAGATCACATATTGTTCATAGCCTCGGGTGCATTCCACGTATCCAAGCCTTCGGACCTGATACCGGAGCTGCAGGGCCGCTTCCCGATCCGCGTCGAGCTGGATGCACTGACCAGTGAAGACTTCGTCCGCATCCTGACCGAGCCGGATGCATCACTTACCGAGCAGTACGTTGCGCTTATCGATACCGAGGGTGTCGCACTCAAGTTTGAGGACAGCGGTGTGGAACGTATTGCGGAAATCGCGTTCAGGGTGAATGAGCAGACCGAGAATATCGGCGCCCGGCGGCTGCACACCGTCGTGGAAAGATTGCTGGAAGCCGTTTCCTATGAGGCGTCGGACAGCAGCGGTAAGGAAGTAGCGGTCGATGCGGCGTATGTGGATTCGCATCTTGCAGAACTCGCCGAGGATGAAGACCTGAGCAGGTATATCTTGTAGTACGGCAAAAATCTGCTGTAGGAGCGGCTTTAGCCGCGAACCAGCAGGCCCGGCAGATAACTGTTGTATCGACAGACCAGGCAGATATGGTCTTATAGCACTCGCAGCAATGATGGCTGTTATCAGCCATATGCTTTTGATTGGCTGGTTCGCGGCTAAAGCCGCTCCTACAAAGTTCACTCCTACGACCGCACACAATTGCCATCATTCGGTTAGGATTACCAAAAGCAGGTTTCTTTCCATATGAATAACGACCCCAACACCACACATTTCGGTTATGAGCAGGTTGCCACGGGCGACAAGCAGCGGCGTGTCCGTGAAGTTTTCGATTCTGTCGCCGGCAACTACGATCTCATGAACGACCTGATGTCGCTGGGGGCACACCGGGTCTGGAAAGCATTTGCGCTTGCCCGTACCGGCCTGCGTCCCGGGGACGTTGCGCTGGATCTTGCAGCCGGTACCGGCGACCTGACGGCCGGACTGGCGCGGCAGGTGGGTCCCGAGGGCCACGTGCTGCACACAGATATCAACGCAAAAATGCTCAGTGAGGGCAGCGACCGGCTCCTCGATAGCGGGCTGGGTGCCAATGTCACGAGCTTGCAGGTGAATGCGGAAAAGTTGCCCTTCGCTGCCAGCAAGATGAACTGCGTCACCATCGGCTTTGGCCTGCGCAACGTAACCGATAAGCAGGCCGTGCTGAATGAAATGGCTCGTGTCGTAAAACCGGGCGGCAGGGTGCTTGTCCTGGAGTTTTCCAAACCCGTACTGAAATGGCTGGAACCGGTTTATGACACATATTCATTTAAAGTACTGCCTGCACTCGGCAAGCTAATTGCCAACGATGCGGAAAGCTATCGTTACCTTGCCGAGTCCATCCGTATGCATCCCGGCCAGGCTGAGTTGCGCA
Organism: Chromatiales bacterium; assembly: GCA_002688175.1. Classification (GTDB taxonomy): domain Bacteria; phylum Pseudomonadota; class Gammaproteobacteria; order Steroidobacterales; genus SMWD01. The sequence goes on along the minus strand of NZCC01000016.1, from coordinate 33,486 downwards.
ACATGATGCAATCGGCTGGCCTCGAAGATTGTACGTACCACAACCTGAGTGGCGGTATAGTCGCCCTGCATATCGGTTTCCGCTACTAGCTTGCCGGTTGCATGAATATTTTTATCCTCGTGGCCGGAGAAGGAACCCATTAAGATAATGCTTTTAGCGTAGCTGTCATCCGGTTACTAATTACAAGAAGAAGACCTGTCCTTTGAAATATTCGCTGCTCAACAAAGCCGCCCAGAACTGGGCCGATTACGGCGTGCGTCGCTCCGAGACCGCCGAGGCGTTGTGTGCGCGACTCGAGGGTAAATCACTGCTTATCGATCCGGGTAGTACCGGACTCTGCATGTATCTGGTCGTCCGTGAGGGCCAGCTCCTGGTTGCCGAGGAACCGGTGGATAAGCCGGATGCGACGCTGAGTGGCAGCCCGTTCAGCCTGGCAGCGATGGCGGTTGAGGATCCGGAAGAGGTTTTTAGTTCAGGCCGTGTGAGCATCAGCGGGGATTCGGATATCGCCGCCGACTTTCGTGCCCTGCTGGAAATAATCCGTCCTGACTGGGAAGAAGAATTGTCGCGGGTTACCGGTGACGTTGTCGCACACGAAGCCAGCATGGTTGCCGGCAGTGTAGGGCGATGGATGAAACGTGCGGGCCGTTCGCTCGGGCAAAGCCTGTCCGAATACCTGACGGAAGATAGCCGCGCATTGGCGCCCACGATCGAGATTGAAGAATTCTGCAGCCAGGTTGACCAGTTGTCGGAAGCTGTCGACCGCGCAGAGGAGCGGCTCGAACAATTGCGCACGCACCGGGCCAAAGACTAAACACATGCGCCTGCGCCTGTTATTCCGTTTACTTGTTATCCAGCGTGTCCTGGTCAGGCATGGCCTGGATGAACTGATCACATCTACACACCTGCTCAGGCCGCTAAGGTTTCTTTTCTACCTGTCGCCGTGGACGTGGGGGCAGCGCAAATCCGATAAGCCGCGCGGAGTTCGCGTGCGTGAAGCACTGCAGGAACTCGGACCCATATACGTCAAGTTCGGCCAGTCGGTATCGACCCGCCAGGACGTACTGCCCGAAGATGTCGGCGTGGAACTTGCCAAGCTGCAGGATAAGATGCCGCCGTTCCCGGCCGAAGAGGCGCTCGCACAGATTGAAGAAATTTACGGGCAGCCGGCGCAGGAAGTTTTTGTGAAATTTGACGCGGAAGCACTTGCTGCTGCGTCAATCGCCCAGGTGCATGTCGCTCAACTGCACACGGGCGAGGAAGTCGTCGTAAAACTGTTGCGGCCCGGCGTGCGCAGGCAGATAGAGCGTGACCTGGAGGTATTGTATGCGCTGGCAGGGATGGCGCGCCGCTACTGGAGCGATGCCCGGCGCCTGCGGCCGGTGGAAGTCATTGCGGAGTACGAGAAAACGGTCCTGAACGAACTCGACCTGATGCGCGAAGCGGCCAATGCCTCTCAGCTAAGGCGGAATTTTATCGACTCGGACCAGCTATATGTTCCCGAGGTTTACTGGGAATACTGCAGGCCGCGGGCAATGGTCATGCAGCGCATCTACGGCATACCTATCAGCGATATGGATTCGCTGCGCCGTGCGGGGACCAACATTCCCAAGCTGGCCTCGAATGGAGTTGAGATTTTTTTTACCCAGGTGTTCCGCCACAATTTTTTCCACGCGGACATGCATCCGGGAAATATATTCGTCGATGTAACCGACCCGGCCAATCCGCTGTACGCGGCTGTAGACTTCGGCATCGTAGGTACACTGAGTGACCGCGATCGCCGCTACCTGGCCGAAAATTTTCTGGCTTTTTTCGATCGCGACTATAAACGGGTTGCAAGACTGCATGTGGACTCAGCCTGGGTGCCGGCCGGCACCCGTATCGATGAGTTCGAGTCGGCTATACGCACAGTCTGTGAACCCATCTTTAACAAGCCGCTCAAGGAAATTTCTTTTGGCCAGGTTTTAATGCGCCTGTTCACGATTGCCCGTGCATTCGATATGGAAATTCAGCCGCAACTGGTTTTGCTGCAGAAAACCCTTCTGAACATAGAGGGCCTGGGTCGCCAGTTGTATCCGGAACTCGACCTGTGGCAAACGGCACAGCCGGTATTGCGCGAATGGATGGATGAACACACCGGGCCGCGTGCGATGGCAAAGCGTGTGCGCGAAGAATTACCCGAGATCCGCTTTATGCTGGATCAGCTCCCCACGATTGCGCGACAGCTCATGGACAGGCTGAATGAAGAGAGCCGGCCAAAGGCAAAGCACCCGGTAGACAGGCGGCGGATGCTGCTGTGGGCCAAACGGCGCTACCTGGCTTTCTCGGGCGCCGTCAGCATCGTCGCCGCCGCGCTGCTGCTGGGTTTGCAGGTGCAGCCGGACTGGGTTGCCTGGGCCCTGGGCGTACTCGGCGCGGGCCTGATTTTCGCCGGCCGGCCGCGCTAGTCGCGGCCCTGCTTGGCTTGCCGGGCGGCTTCAAGCAGAATAGCCGACCGGTCCCCGGGTGCTAAAATATCCGTGATATCGAATAAAACGAACAGGAGTACCGCATGAGCCGGATCGACACTCTCGGCCAGCTGCTTTCCCAGGAAGAGGAATCAAAAATTGATCTGACGCCCATGCTGGACGTCGTCTTTATCATGCTGATTTTCTTTATCGTCACGGCAACCTTCGTAAAAGAGCTGGCGCTCGACGTAAACAAGCCGCCGGACCAGGAGATCGTCGATACACAATCCGAGTCGATCACTGTAATCGTCCGTGCGACTAACGAGATTGAGGTTAACGGCCTTAAAGTCGACAAGCGTGCGGTAGCGGCCCAGGTCATACGCGGTATGGCAGAGAACCCCAAGGCCAAGGTCTCTGTGCTGGTAGAGGGTAAATCCAACGCAGATACTTTCGTTAACGTCGTAAATTCACTCAGAGAAGCGGGCATCGAAGATTCGATATCCTTTAGCCAACTGGATTAATAACGACGCCTGAATCCCACCCGTTTTTCGCTTGCTGCAGGTATTGTTTTCAATTGGCCTTCAGGAGGTGTGAGCCATGCAAGGGATGGAACCGATAGCCATAGTCACGGTACTGATACTCATCCAGTACTTTATTTTTGCAGGCCTGGTCGGCAGAGCACGGATGCAAAGCAAGATTGATGCACCCGCCGTAACGGGCGATCCTGTATTTGAGCGTTATTTCAGAGTCCACCAGAACACCCTCGAGCAGTTAATCATCGTATTACCGGCACTGTGGCTTTTTGGCTGGTTTATCGATCCGCTGGTGGGCAGTGCATTGGGGCTGGTGTTCATACTCGGCCGCTGGGTTTACTACAGACACTACGTTGCGGAACCGTCGAGTCGCAGTCGCGGATTCATTGTGGGTTGGTTGGCCCAGATCATACTTACATTAGGTGCGCTGATCGGCGCGATCCTAAGCTGGCTCGATTAAGCAGGCGCGCCTGTGTCCGGATAGAACCATTCATTGTTAATAGTTTTCGTGTTGCCGGGCGCGGCAGTGCGATCGGGAGGGGAGAAACACAATGTCTGCAACCAACTATTTTGCGAATGCTGCCTATGGCGGACCCGGATGGCTCAAGTGGTTCATACTGGGAGTTATCGTGTTGGGCATTGGTATCGGTGCGCTGTTTTTCAGCGAGCGTGCCAAGCATGATCCGAACGTACATAGCCCGAAAGTGGCCTGGATACGCGCGTGGGTTTACTACTGCTTCGTGTTGGTTATTAGCTGGATGTCCGGTGCGCTGGGCTATGTCATCAGCAACCCGCTTATTGCACCGGGACGTACTGATGACACGACCTGGCTTATCGTGGTTGCGGTTTGCTGGCTGGTTTCTGTCTGGGCCTACGTTTACTGGTGGCCGCGCGGCACACTGACGCACGGCCGTAAGCTCTACCTGTTGCCGACCATTGTCCACGGCGTGATGTGGGGTGTTTGCGCGGGGTTGCTGTATTTGTCTATGTACGCAGCTCTGGAGCAGTTCAGCTTTCCGGGAGTCGTAAATGCCTTGATACTCATCGGCATACTTTCGTCTTACAACATGAACTACCAGGTCGGTTGGTGGGATATTCATGTTTCGCCACCACACAATATTCGTGCAACCAATAACGGCAAAGTTGCACTCGCTCATCAGCCATTCCTGCTTGCATCGTTGACACTGCTGATAATGTATGGCGATGGTGGGATGTTTGTGTTGCTGTCGACCTTTGCCCTGACCTGCTCCGCAATTGCCCTGCGATTCCCGCCCTTCTGGGAGCCCGATGGCGGACCCGTGTCGCGGGATACAGCCATGGGTGAATAGCCGTTAGCGTTGTCGACTTTTTGCTGGCAACCCTTGCCGTTGCTGCGGGTGCGATCGTTCAGGGGATCAGTGGCGTAGGTGGCGGTTTCATCACCGTGCCGTTCCTAGCCATGATCAGCCTTAGCCTGTTGCCCGGCCCCGTCGTGGTCGGCAGCATGTCCATTGCCGGGTTGATGGCGTGGCGCGAACGCAAACACATCGATGTTAAAAATCTGCGCTGGATATCGCTGGGCACGATTGTCGGCGCAGCGCTGGGTGCCTGGCTCCTGAGTGGAGTTGCGAAAGAGCAGCTAGGTCTGCTGTTCGGCGGCATGATACTTGCGGGCGTACTGATTACCTCGCTGGGGTTGCACGTACCGCCAAACAAGCTCAATTCAACGCTATCGGGCCTGGGCGTTGGCGCCATGGGGGCCACGGCCGGTATTGGTGCGCCGATCCTGGCCGTGCTCTATCAGCGCGAGTCCGGCCCGCGAATTCGCTCGACCCTTGGGGTTATGTACCTGGTTTGCTCCACCCTGATCGCCGGCGCACTCGCTTTTTTTGGCCATCTGGGAGCTGCAGAACTGGGCTATGCTTTGCTATTGGTGCCAGGCTATATCATCGGCTATGTTCTATCGCAGAACTTGACGCAGCATTTCGATCAGGGGGCTACGCGCCTTATTGTGCTGGTCGTTTCGACTGCGGCTGCGTTATCTTTGGTATATCGTAGTCTTTTCTAATGTGGGCAGGCTGAAGCAAAATATTTATGGCAAGTCCTGAGGAAATCCTGCAGTTCTGGTTTTCGGATTCATGCGACTCGCCCGAGCTCGCCGAGAAACGTAATTCGTTCTGGTTCAGTGTCGATGATGAGGTCGACCAGCAAATCTGGACAAACTATGCAGACCTCGTTGTCGATGCCGGTGGCGATCACTATCGCTACTGGACAGAATCGGCATACGGTCAGCTGGCACTTATTATTGTGCTCGATCAGTTTCCACGTAATATTTTTCGTGGCACGAGTGAGGCTTATCGCTACGACGGAGCAGCACTCAGCCTTGCGAGCGAAGGTGTAAAGAAGGGGCAGCTGGCCGGACTTGCCATACCACAGCAGGCGTTTTTCCTGATGCCGTACCAGCACTCTGAAGACATCGCCGTGCAGCGCACCGGTTTGGAACTCATGCAGGGACTGGTCAATGAGGCGCCTGACGGCTGGCAAAATTGCGCCAGCACTTTTCTTGATTTTGCCCGGCTGCACCACGATATTGTGGCCAGCTATGGCCGTTTCCCCCACCGCAATGCGGTGGTTGGCAGAACCTCTACTGAGGCCGAAACCCGCTATCTGGCTGAGGGTGGGCAGACCTTTGGGCAGGCGGGCTGAGCAGGCCTGCGGCCCCAGCCCGCGGGAATCGGTGTCGGGGTTCATTTCTGGTAGGATTGCTGCCCCGACGCAGGGCCGAGGCCCCAAAAGCAGGCAGAAAAGACTGCCGGACGAGTAACAAGCGACAGCGCAGGAAAAACAGATAGTGGGCGGCCCCAGGGCATGCCCGAGGGAGACGGTGCATTGCGTTCCGTTCTACGAGCAAAAATTCATAAGGCGACGGTCACCCAGGCCGATCCGGATTACGTGGGCAGCATCACGATCGATCGTGCGCTCACGGAAAAGGTGGGGTTATGGGCCAATGAAAAAGTGCTGGTCGCAAGCAATACCTCGGGCGCGCGTCTTGAAACCTACGTTATCGAAGGTGAGCATGGTTCAGGAAAAATTTGTATGAATGGGCCCGCAGCACACCTTATTGCAGCCGGTGAAGAGGTTGTGATCATGGGCTTCGAGTTTACCGACGAACCCGTCGAAGCGAAGGTTATCCTGGTGGACGAAGAGAACCACTTCGTCAAGTTTCTTACCGAAACAGACCAGCATTGATTTCCCTGTTCTTGACAGGTTTCCATGAATAACAGCCAGCTAGAACTGAGGGAAATCGGACTTATACTGGCTCGCCTCGTTGCCGGGCTTGCCGTCGATCCACACGGTTACTTCGAGAAGAAATACACTGCGCGCATAGAAAGTGCAGATTCCGATATAGAAATAGGTGGCATTCTGGCGCAGCTGATCCAGTGGGTCGGAAGTGCCTCGGTCACCGAGAGCGAACGTGAAAAACTGGACCGTGAGCTGCGTGGTCGTGGCTTGCCGACGGTCAACGATTTACGCGTACAGTATCTGCCGTGAGCGGTTCCCGCAAAAGCTTCTACATAATTCTGCCCCTGTTTTCCGGTTTGATCGCGTTGTTGCTGGTCGAAATCGGGCTCATGCTTTTCTACCCCATACCCTACTCACTCGAGATCAATATGTACTTTGAGCCTGACCCCTATACGGGTTTCAGGCATCGACCGCTGGGCAAAGGCCACTACCCGAACGGGATAGAAGCGAAAGCAAACAGCCGTGGGCATCGGGATGATGAGGTAGAAGTTCCCAAGCCGCCCGGCATTAAGCGGGTGCTGTTGCTGGGCGATTCTTTTGCCGTAGGCGCGAATGTCGAGCAGGTACAGGCCTTCCCCCAGGTCCTGGAGCTATTACTGAACGAGTCCCGCGGGGGCAGCGTTGAGATTGTGAATTCCGCAGTCGGCGGCTGGAGTGCATTTCAATACGCGCAGTACTATGAATATTACGGTGATCAATTTGAGCCGGACCTGATCGTTATTGCTTTTTTTGTAGGTAACGATACCTATGTTGATCGTTTTTCGGTTAACAATACCCTTACGGCCGTAATGGGCCGCCGTATGTCCCGGGAAAAGGGTGATGGTTGGTGGACCAGGACACGCGTCGTTTTATACGAGAATTCACACATCGCGCGTGCGCTTATTCAAAGTGCCGGCGACGCAAACTTCGAACGCAAGGACTGCGGTGACTTCAACGAATATTTCCTGGCGGTGCAGGATGGCCGCTTGTTTAATCACACGAAGTCTCCGCCGCCGGAGGGGCTGGAACTTATCGCCGGAAATGCCGATCAGCTCGGGCGCATAAAGAACCGGGCGGCAACCAAAGGTATACCTGTATTAACGGTCATCCTGCCCGACGAAAACCAGGTCAATCCGCAATTGCAGGCAGCCCTTATTAAGAACCCGTCGGGAGATCGCTACGACTTCGAAATGCCCCAGGCCATCCTGCGCGGCCTGCTCGATGAGCGCGGCATCGCCTGGCTGGATCTGCTGGCCCCGCTGCAGGCCGATCCAAGATGCCTGTATATGAATGACAGCCACTGGACGCCGGCGGGGCACCGTTTTGTTGCGGAACGCATCCGCGACTTTATAGATAGCGAGGAACTGCTATGACCTCGGCCATCAAACCGATGCTGGATCACATCAGCATACCGGTGAGCAACCTGGCAGACAGCAAGGCTTTCTACAGCCAGGCACTGGTGCCCATAGGGTTCGGGCTGCTTGGCGAAAGCGAGCGGCACGCCGCATTCGGGTTTTCGCACATGCCTTACCTGATAGTACGGCTGGCGGAAGTTGCGCCGGAATCTGTCCATATTGCGTTTACTGCCGATACCCGTGCGCAGGTCGACGCATTTCATACGGCGGCCTTGGCAGCAGGCGGTACCGACAACGGTGCGCCCGGTTTACGGCCCGACTATCACCCCGATTACTACGCCGCATTCGTGCTCGATCCCGACGGCCATAACATCGAAGTTGTAAAACACCAGGCCGAATAGCTTGTTTCTGTAAGCTCACGCCGAAAACGGGTATTTATCTGCATGGCTTAAAGTGCTGGCATAGCTGTATGCCGATCAGCACATCCAGGCGCCGGATTAGCCGGGCATACAAGGACTTCGCCAGGCACGGTTCCGTGCCGGGTTACGAACAGATGCCACTGCTGACGAGGTTGTCGCTTAATCTGCGCGCGTTGCTGGCATTTACAGGCAGCGAAGAATGCCTGCGCATGCTGGTATGCATCACAGTCTGGCAACTCGTGGCATACATCCTGATATGGACTTTCGATCCCGGCAGGCGGCTTGCGGCCGTGATCTCGCTGCTTTGCTGTCTCTGGGTCTGGCCCTGGCTGGCATCCGCCCGCAGCCGCCACATCAACCGGTTACTCGGCGACCGCTGGCAGCCGTAACTTAAGGCCGGTCTTGTGGCCGGTAGTGTCTGACTTGGCGCGGTGGTTTAATAGTCCCATGGCAAAGTTGATTCGCTGGGTCGGAATTATCGTAGGGCTGCTCGTGTTGCTGAGCATTCTGCTCAGTGTAGCGGTATACATGCTTGTCGATCCCAACGATTACCGCGCCGAGATTGAAACCGCCGTTACTGATGCGACTGGCCGTACCCTCAGCATCGACGGCGAACTGTCATTAAAAACTTTTCCTTGTTGCGGTATTCGGTTGGGTGCGCTTTCCTTAAGTAACCCGCCCGGGTTTCCCGACCAGCCATTCGCAAGTATCGAAGGTGCCGCCGTTAGTGTGCAGCTGCTGCCGCTGATCCTCAGCCAGGAACTGCACATCGGGCAGGTCGAACTCGCCGGGCTGGATTTGCAAATGATCAGCCGTGCGGATGGCACCAACAACTGGGAGATGGGCGGGGCGACCGGTGCAGAAACGGAAGCAGAACCGGACACAGCTGACAGCGGACCGGGCGAATTCGGTGTGGCAGGTGTGTCGGTCAGCGACGGGCAGATAGCCTACCGTGACGAAGCGACCGGCGGCGACATCCGGCTCAGCGATATCAACATCTCGATCGGTAAAGTGGCGTTGGGTGAGCCCTTCAGTCTGTCGATGGCATTCAATGCAGAAGGTCTGCTGGAAGGGATGAAGAACGCCGTATCGCTGGATACGGATGTTTCGCTCGACCTGGATGCGGGTAGCGTCGCGCTGGAGAATCTCGGCCTTGCCCTGGACGACATCGTTGCCAAAGGCTGGTTACGAATTCCCGACATGGATCAGGGGCAGATCGCGTTCGACCTTGCTGTCGATGCACTGGATGCCGATATATTTCTGGGGCCACCGGCGGAAGAGCCGGAACCCGCCAGCGAAGCCGAGACTACCGGTGACGAACCGCTGGATTTGCCGCTCCAGGACCTGCGTGCGCTGAATATCGATGGCAGCCTCGGCATCGGTGAACTCAAGGCTGCCGGCGCGACATTAACCAACGTGAAACTCGGCCTGGTGGCCAAGAATGGCCTGATCAGGCTGAACCCGTTCAATGCAGACTTGTACGGCGGCAGTTACGCAGGTGATGTGCAACTCGATGCGCGCGGGCAGAAACCAAAAGTATCACTGAACGACACACTTAGCAGCGTGCACCTCGGGGAACTGCTCACCGCCATGACCGGCGAATCGCAACTTGCGGGCATCGGCAACCTGTCAATTGATGCGACGACGACAGGGAATACGGTCAACGAGATGATGGGTGCACTGAACGGCGACGTGTCGCTGAGCATGGACGAGGGCAGGTACCTCGGTACGGATATCTGGTACGAGATACGCAAGGCCAAAGCAAAATACTCCAAGACCGATCTCCCCGAGGAGCCAGAAAACCCCTACACCGATGTAACGGAGTTCAGCGGTTCGGCAAACGTTACAAACGGTGTCGTACGCAATGATGAATTTACAGCAGGCGCGCCCTTCCTGCGCCTGACCGGTAACGGCAGCATCAATCTGTTGACTGATGCGCTGGACTACAGGCTGATTGCAAGAATGGTGGGAACTCCGGAATTCGGCGGCGACGAGGGCCTCGGTGAGCTGGAAGGGATCGATATACCGGTAGACCTGTCCGGTTCGCTGGATTCGATTGACTTCAGCATCGACTGGGGTGGGATATTCGGTAGCGCCATCGAGCAAAAAAAGGAAGAGAAGAAGGAAGAGGTGCGCGAACGCGCGAAAAAGAAGCTGGAAGGCCTGAAGGACAAGCTGAGTTTTTAGAATCACTTATATTTCCAACCCCTGGGGCAGAAGGTGATCAGAGTCTCGCAAGGATCCCCGGTAGTATTTTTGGTTGTGGGGTTTTTCGCGGTGTGCACGGCGCAGCCGGCCGAGATAGCTTCACTCAGCGTCGAGCGTGACAAGGGCCGCATATATATAAGTGCCGATATCGTGATAGCAGCGCCACGATCCGATGTATTCGCTGCGTTGTCCGATTACGACCGGTTCTCAGAGCTTAGCGATCGCTATGTGGAAAGCCGCTTCACAGAACCCGCGGAAGATGGCACGCCACGCATCTACACTGTGGTCGAAGGCTGTATCCTGTTTTTTTGCCGCAAAGTTAAACGGCATGCGCGCCTCGAGTTGAACGAGAACGAGAGCTTAGTCACCATTGCCGAACCGGAGAACAGCGATCTCGAATACGGCCGCGAGGAGTGGTTACTGGAATCCGTTCCCGACGGTACGCGAATCCTCTACACACATGTGATGGACCCGGATTTCTGGGTGCCGCCCGTGATCGGGATTTGGGCAATAAGAAGGGCCCTGAACAACGATGCGTTAACCTCCGCCCGGCGAGTGGAGAAAATGGCACTGGAAGGTGCCACACCCGGGCCGGATTCAATACCATAGACAGAGTGAGCGCCAGGACAAAAAGAATTTCGGGGTTGTTGCTGCGCTGGTGGGACGAACACGGTCGCCGCGACCTGCCATGGCAAAATAGTCCCACGCCCTATCGTGTCTGGGTTTCAGAAATCATGTTGCAACAGACGCAGGTGGCAACTGCAGAGCCCTATTTCAACCGCTTCATGCAGTCATTTCCCGATGTGATGACACTGGCGGCGGCATCCGAAGATGATGTGCTGCACCACTGGTCAGGGTTGGGTTATTACAGCCGTGCGCGCAATCTGTACAAGGCCGCACAGACGATTGCCGGCGAACATGCAGGCAACTTCCCGGATGAGCTCGACGAACTGATTGCGCTTCCCGGTATAGGGCGGTCGACTGCCGGCGCTATTCTGTCACTCGCGTGCGGGCAGCGGCAGCCTGTCCTCGATGGCAATGCGAAACGTGTTCTGGCACGTGTGTTTGCGGTTGAAGGCTGGCCCGGTTCGACAGCCAACCTGAAGCAGCTCTGGGAGCTGGCGGAGCAGTGCACACCAAAAAGGCGGGTAGACAACTATACCCAGGCCATCATGGACCTGGGTGCAACGTTGTGTAAACGATCCAGGCCACTGTGTTCGCAATGTCCGCTGGCTAGCTACTGCGATGCTTTTAAACAGAATAGGGTTGCGGAAATACCGGCACCCAAACCGAGGAAGACCAGGCCGCGGCGTGTAACGACGTTGGTCATGGCCGTCAATGCAGCGGGTGAGTTGCTGCTCGAAAAACGCCCTCCGTCAGGTATATGGGGAGGGCTGTGGAGTTTTCCGGAGCTCGAATCGTCAGACGTGATTGCGGACTGGTGTACGCAGATTTTTGGCGCACCGCCGGCGGAGCAGCGCACCTGGCCTGAGGTATCACACAGTTTCAGTCACTTCGACCTGGATATGACACCGGTGGAGGTCGAGGTAGCGTCGCCACCGGGGCGGGTCATGGAAGCGGACGGGTGGCTCTGGTATAACACGCGCTCGCCGGCGAGCGTCGGGCTGGCGGCACCGGTTGCCAAAATGCTGGATGCATTCGGTGAACAACGACAGACCAGGAGCGGAGATTAGCCATGAGTCGTACAGTCCAGTGCGTGTTGCTGGGGGATGAGAAGCCCGGGCTTGACCGGCCCCCTTACCCGGGTGAGCTCGGCCAGCGTATTTTCGAGAACGTGTCACAGGAAGCCTGGCAGCAGTGGCTGGGCCATCAGACCATGCTGATCAACGAATACCGGCTGGTGCCTATCGAGCCGAAAGACCGGGCATTCCTGGAGCAGGAGATGGAGAAATTTTTCTTCAGCGGCGGTTCATCGAAACCTGCCGAATACAATCCTGAATAGTTTGTCGCGGCTAAAGCCGCTCCTACAACAAGATGATACAAGCTCGGCTTGTGTTTGGTTGCAAGAGCAGCTTTAGCCGTGATTAGTTTGATACCAGACCGATCAGGTTGTTGTAGGAGCGGCTTTAAATGACGACAGGCTTCCAGGCGGCAGTAATACGCCTGGAAGGCTAAATGTCGGAATTTATTTCGGAGAATCCGAAGGATTCGTAGATAGCCGCGAACCCACCAAACTTGGATTTGCTACCCTGATTTCGCTCGATGCCTGGAATGAATCCACGCCATTATCAGTGTCATCCCGAGTATCTCCCCTGACTCCTCGACATACTGGTTGCCAACCGCATCCATAACCAGTGCAAAAAATACGAATACCCCGAAAATCACTATCAACTGGTTGGAATACTTGCGTCCGGCATCGCCACCGGTGAAATAGCAGTAGATCACGTATAACAATGCTGTTCCTTCGAGTGCACCCAAGACAAGAATTTCGGCAAGATCTTTTGGCCGTTTCAGGCCGACATCGGGCAACGTGATGTTGTCAACGATAAGCTGACCAACTTCTTCGTGGATGCCGATAAAGTTATCAGCCAGCATGATCGAGAACAGTATCAGCCAGGCGCGGATTACCGGCTCACCATTCCGGCACCACAATTCGAGCAGCATGTGGATAATGAGTGCGAACTTGCCGTACTCGATGAACTCGATCAGGCCGCGATCGCGACCCAGGCGGTAGAAGCGGCTCTCCAGGATATCGTTGGTGTACATCCATGCGCATGCAATCGCGAGTAAGTCGAGTACGACAAATATAATGACCAGGTTAACGGTCGGCCGGTCGGCGATTCGGGCTAGCAGCTTGTTCATGGTCCCCAATGGTCCTGAGCTGGTGGCGTGCGTGCAGGGTAGGAAGATGCTCCGTTGCTGTCAAAGCCTTGCCTGGCAGCGAACCCCGGCCTGTCGTCTTGACTCACCCCGGCTGCCCCGGTCTAATACCCGTCCCCGCAGATCGTGGGTTCGCGGCTAAAGCCGCTCCTACAGCTAATTGGTGCTGAGGTAGTTTGGGTTTGCCTGTAGGAGCGGCTTTAGCCGCGAACAGAAAGGCCAGGTAGCGGGGTCGCGAAGCGACAAGGTTGAGCAGCGGACTGGGCCGGAAATGCAGTGCATTTCCGGCATAAGTTCCGACAATAGATTTTCAAGGCACGCTACGCGCACCCTGAAATTCTGTCGTCAGTTAAAATCCGTGTTCGAGACAATACAGATTACAGTAAGACCAGGTAGCGGGGTCGCGAAGCGACAAGGTTGAGCACGGGCTGAAAATCCGCGTTCTAAACGTTATAAACAGACTTAAGGCCAGGTAGCTCAGTTGGTAGAGCAGCGGACTGAAAATCCGCGTGTCGGTGGTTCGATTCCGCCCCTGGCCACCAATTAAAAAGCCCGCAACAGCGGGCTTTTTAATTGGTGGCCTTGGCCGATTGTTAACGGCTCGTTCCGTACCTTCGGTCCGTTCGCTCGCCGGTAAACTGAATGCTGCGCGACAGGCAGGAGCCTAAGTGTCGCGGAGCGCAGGGACGCGCGAGAGCGATGAGCCATAGATGGCCGAGAGCGGCCGCCCCAAGGCATTAAAACTTTACAAGCGGCGGTAAGAACGCGTGGCCCCACACGTCATAGGGGACAACGCCTGACGAATAGGGATCGCCCAAAAACTGGTCTTCCAACCAATTGAGCCGCATGGCTTCTTGCTTGGCGACATCTTCGTCCGTGAAGGGCGCCTCTTTACGACTTTCCACCGTATCCAGGTAAGAGGAAATAAACGCTGCGTAGATTTCAGTCATGAGGAGATAGTTCTCTTCATTCACTTCCATCATGGGGAAGCCGAAGAAACTTACTCCGACGCAGGCCAGCTTGCGGTGATATTTTGGCTGTACCGCATCTTCCGACATATTGCAGACGCGATTGCGGTAGAGCGCTGGATCGCGACCGTGTTTTTCGAATACGACGTCGAGCGCATTCTTAACGTACTCAAGATCTTCTTCCTGGGCGGCGCCCTTAAGCAGGTTTAGCGTCCCTCCTATAACACCGGTGCCGTCAGGATAGTATTGCAGCACGATGGCCGAATGAATGTGCCCCATGAGTGGTGATTTGGCGTGCACGTCAAGGCCGTAGTAACGGCCAAACGTCGTAGGACGCTGAATGTCGGACTTCGGCTCGTAGACTCGGCTGATCATACGGCCTATCTTTTCCACTACATCGCCCCGTGCCACACGCACGTAATAGTCCGCGTGTTGTTCTTTTATGGTTTCTTTGACGTCCGATGAGTTGCCGCCGTTGATCTCCCCGGCCCGGCCAAAGAACTTCTCGTCCATGTCGTCCTGGAACTGAAGAAAGCGCCCGGCAAACGACTGCTGTTCTTCGTCCAGGCCCTCGACCCCGTCGTTAGGCTCGGCAAATGCGGGCCCGGCAAACATAATGGCTGTGCATAGACCGAGAACCCCCATCCTGTTTGCGTGATTGGTCATCAAATCTCTCCTTGGGCGACCGTTCGATCGCTTCGTTCAATCCTGAGTTAAAAACACATTCTGCTGGTCAGTTACTTATACGATTTCTTACCACCAAAGCAACCAGCATCAACGAGGCATTCAAAACCGCCATCATCGTAAAGGGTGCTGTTCTCCCGATCTGATCAAACACAACGCCACCGGCTGCCGTGGCAGCAATGATCCCGAGGCCGCCCATCAGACCGAATACACCGACTATGGCGCCCCGAATACTTGGCGTCGCTTCCTGTCCCATCAGTGCGTTCGCAGAAACAATCACGCTGATTTCGCCAATGCCGAGCAGAATGGCGGCGGGCAGCAGGCCACTGCCAAACGGATCTTCGACCTGACCCATCCAGAAGTACCCCACGGCTGCAATGCTTAAACCAATCGCCAGTCCGGTGACGCGATTAACGCGATCGATGATCACGCCCATCAGTGGAGCCCAGGCCATGGCGGCGAGCTGAATGATGCCGTACATCATACCTGCTCGGCCCAGTGCTTCCCCCGTGCCGATGCCGGCATCGGTGCCTTCCTGTGTAATCCATAACGAGAAAAAGGCGGTAATGATGATGAGATCACCCCGCCCAATAAAAGCCGCGAAGTAACCAAGCATAAGCTTAGGGTTATCAAGGCCTGCCCGGATACCCGCATAAAGTTGTTTCCAGACTTCGCTGCGTTCCGGTGTGGCAGGTTTTTGTTTACTCAAACCGAGCCACAACAGCGTGGCGGCGAGTAAGCACATGCCCGCGCCGATCCAGTAGGCGTAACGACCGGCATCAGCTGCATTGGCGCCGGCAGTTAAAAACATATCCGGCGTTTTGGCCAGCACGGTGGCCATAAACAGGGCACCCGCGCCCGTGAAGATAGCGTTGATCCCGGTCCAGCGCCCGCGCGAACGTTCCTGTATGTAGTCGACGGTGGCAGCCAACATCATGATGGGCACCATGGCGGCACCTATTGCGAACAGGCAACGAAAAATAATCAACTGGGTAGCTGATGCAGATAACGGCATCACCAGGTAACCGAGCGCCATGATCCCAAAGCCGACGGCGAATAATTTTCGGCGCCCGGTACGGTCCGACCACGCGCCGATAAACCCGGTGAGTAGAATGGTGAGCGCTTCCTGCAACGAATGGAGAAAGCCGGTGAACGTGCCCTGTTCACTGGCAGGCATCTGCAAAATTTCGGTCAGCAGGTAAGGCTGGATGAAACTGATAAAGCTGATCAGCGAGATCGTGCTGAAAGCGCCGTACGCCAGCGTGGCAAAATTCCAGCCCGTGATGCCGGGCTGAAACCACAACGGACCGAGCTTGAGTACTTTTTCATTATCCGCCGACACGGTGAGCGCTCTGATTAAGCCTGAGTACAATACTACTCTGCCCCTGCTAGCGATGCTCAGAGCCACCTATTGTCTGTGGCTCGTTCCGGGCGCCCGCGCCCGTCACTCGCCGGTAGGGGAAATATCTTACGCCTGTACTGAACCAGAATTGATATGATGATCAAAGAATAGAAGGTTGGATTTTTTATGGATTTTGATTCTGCATTGGTTCTGGCTCACAGTAGTGCGGGCCTGTCACTTCTTGCGTTGGCAATCACTTCCGTAGTGATTGCTGTATTGATAGCGGTAAAGCCGGCCGTTGACCCGGCCAACATAGTGCTTGTAAAAACGGCTAATGTAGTCAGCCTGTTTGAAGTTCTTGTGGCTCTTACGGTTACCCTGACAGGGCTGATTGCTATGTATATCGGCTCGTTGCCAGTGTCTCAACTTTGGTTGTGGCTGAGCCTGGTAGTTATGGCATTTTATATCGTAGCCCTTATCTGGGTAACCAAACCGGCGCGTATGTCTGTAGCGGAAGGCGGCAGCGAGGTTAAATCAGGGATGCAGGTTGTTCTGCAGGTTGGCCATGTATTACTGCTTCTCCCGGCTTATGCCCTTATGATACTGAAACCAATTTAGGGTCAGGCATGATTTCATCTGGTAGTGGAGGCCTGCCCGCGGTTTCTCAACAAGATTCTGCCCATACTGGCCAGCCTCACCCCTGATTATGAAATCATTTTTGTAGACGACGGTAGCAGCGACGGCACTCTGAAAGCACTGCAACAGGCGCACGTGCAGGATGCACGGGTAAAGGCCATCACACTAACCAGAAATTTTGGCAAAGAGCTCGCCCTGACCGCCGGCCTTGACTTTGCCTTTGGCGATGCGGTAATTCCGATTGATGTCGATTTGCAGGATCCGCCGGAACTCATTCCGGAAATGGTCAGCCGCTGGCAGGAAGGTTTCGACATGGTTCTGCCAGTGCGGGCTGACCGCAGCAGCGACAGCCTGCTAAAGAGGACATCGGCCGGCATATTCTACAACCTTGCACGCAAACTATCGGATGTGGAAATACCCGCCAACGTTGGCGACTTTCGCCTGATGGACCGCAAGGTCGTTGAAGCACTGAAACGTCTGCCGGAACGTACCCGCTTCATGAAAGGCTTGTTTGCATGGCTGGGTTTTACGCAAACCACAGTTGAGTACTCGCGGCCCGAACGTGCCGTCGGCGAGACCAAATGGAAATACTGGCAATTATGGAATTTCGCGCTGGAAGGTCTTTTTTCCTTCAGCACACTGCCGTTACGCATCTGGACTTACTTCGGATTGTGTATCGCCCTGCTGGGCCTGGGCCTGGCGGGATATATTATTTACAGGCAGATTTTTTTCGGCATTGATGTTGTCGGCTATGCTTCACTAATCGTCAGTGTTTTGTTCTTCAGCGGCATGAACATGGTCGGTCTTGGCATCATCGGTGAATATCTGGGCAGAATTTTTCTCGAGGTCAAACAACGGCCCCGCTACCTGGTTCGTGACCTGGTTGGCATTGACGAACACGATCAATAGTTAAGGCGGGTGTGTCGACCACTAAGGCTTGCGAGCGACACAAAATACCGTCAGACCAAACAACCGGTTAACGGGGAACAACAGCGCACATTCAACCCGGTGCGCCAGTATCAGCAAGCCATTCATAAGGGGCGAGCTCTTTTTCAACGAGCTTTTGGCTTCAATTTGCTGTCTTTTTAGCAGCTGCCGCTCTACCAGCCGGATAACGGCAGCTACCGGGAACAGTAAGGCGAAGAAATAGCGGCTATCAACCACTTCCAGACCGGCATCCCGTACCATTTTCTCAACCATCGCACGGGTGTAGCGGCGCCGGTGCTCCAGAAAAATATCATGGGCCGACCACATAAACTGAAATGCCGGAACCGTGATAACGACCAGTCCATCATCTGCCATCCGATCCGTGTACTGTCTGAGTAATGCAACGTCATCATCAACGTGCTCCAGCACGTCCATCATCAGGATAAGTTTTTGCGGTACGGTATCGACCGCACGGGTAAAACGAATTTCCTTGCCACCATGAGTCTCGGTAAATTCTTGCCCATACTCAGGATCGACGCAGACGGCACTGTTGCTGATACCTGCGTCCAGCAGCTGCCGCGAGAACACACCGGAGCCGGCGCCGACATCCAGGCTTTCGGTAACGGTGCGTTTACCGAGTATCCGGCGCAAAGCACTACCCTTGGATACGTAGTACCAGTGAATCGCGACGTCCGCGCCCAGGATATCTTCTTCTTTTACATCCATCGCAACACTCAGCTACGCCTGTACAGGGCTGGAAGGCCGCTTCCTGAGCACATAGTACTGCGTCCACAACAAACCGCTTAGTGGGGTATCGCGCAGTATGCCCTCGAGCCACCGGAGCAGGCGTAACCCTGGCTGGCCACAGAATTCCGCCACCAATGGCAGGTAGAAACCGCTCTTGTATTCCGTATCAACCTCAAGCCCGGCCACGGTCAACTGTCGCTTCAACTCTTTCTCGGTTAGCAGGTTGATATGCCCCGTATCCTCCACTGCCTCGCCATAGATCCAGCATACGACCTGAATAATCCCCGGGAGGAAAGCAATTTTGGCGCACACTTCCAGCGGGCAGTAGCGCTGGGGCGTGGACAGCACCATGACACCATCATCCGCCAATAGCAGCTCCGCCCCCTGCAGCGCGGCCAGTGAATCCGCAATATGTTCGATAACTTCTGAGCAGAGTATCAGATCAAAAGACCCGGGCTGCAGCCGGGTGTGGGTTATATCATCGTGCACGCACTCAAGATTCGGTAACTGTTGTTGCATTTCCTGCGCGTGCTTAAGGTAGGCTTGCTCGATATCAGCAGCAAGTACCTGATGGGATCGTTCTGCGAGCACCGGCAGGTAGATTCCGGAACCCGGCCCGATTTCCAGTGAACGCTCCACGCTGGTCAAAGACCGCAGCATACGCACAATCCAGTCCCGCCGGGTCTGATGAATCCAGCGGCGTGTTGGATTTTTTGAGCTATATATAGTTTCCTGTAACTCCAACGGTTCTTCTATTGCCACGGCTGAATACTCTCTTTCACATTTTTTTATCGTCGTAATCAGATGTAGTTTATGAAAGCTACCGTCATAAGCTGATCTTAAGTACACCTAATTCATACGCTTCCACCGGCATCCATGGGTTTATTAAAAATCCATCGGGAACCTGCTATGAGATTCAAAAATATAATTGTGATTACAGCAACCGCCTGCACAATCAGATAGTTTTTTGCAAAAACCTCGACACCAATGTACATGATTGACCAGTTTATAAAGAAACCTGCAATTATGGATGTAACATACTTAGGAAAAGCCACACCATGACTCTGTTCACTATTGAAAGTCCACAGATGATGCAGGAAATAGTTTTCTATCGTAACAACTACATAAGCGATTGCCGTAGCAATTATTACCCGGACACCCAGCCATTCAACCATTGCGAGCAATAACACAAAATAGACTACAGTAGCTGTTGTCCCCACGACCATAAATCTGGTTAACAGACCGATATGCTTTTTATACCTACCTAAAATAATCACAGAATATGGCTCAGAACTTATGCTGATGCCCGCATCGATGTTCGCTCGACGGCATTATCAGGACGGCATTATCAGAACAAGGAATCGTTGATAGCGTTACTATAGGTGTTACACAGGCGGTAAGTGCCCAGCCTTAAGCTCGAACATCATAACCTGCATCATTTATAGCCGGATTCCATTGAGGATTCCATACCCATCTACAGAAAATACATATATTTGCAGGCAAAATGCAGGCGCTGGTTTGCAGGCAGCTGCCGCAAGATCTTCACAATTAAATGCTGCTATAAATGGCGGGATTACCATCTTAAAAGCCTGTACACTGACGCCCTGCGCAAGATTGGAGTTAGCTATTGCTCTTTAACTCGATCCAATTCCTGGTATTCCTGCCAACAGTATTTGCCCTATATTGGTTCGCGTTTCGCTCTCCACTCCGCCTGCAAAATCCATTTGTGCTTGTTGCCAGCTATGTTTTCTATGGCTGGTGGGATTGGCGGTTTCTCGGTCTGATAATTATCAGCACCGTCGTGGATTACCTGGTGGGGCTACGGCTGCAGCAAGCCACCCGGAGCATCAGCAGGCGGGCACTACTTATCACCAGCCTCGGCGTCAACCTTGGATTGTTGGGGTTCTTCAAGTACTGGAACTTTTTTATCGATTCCTGGATATCGGCCTGGGCATCGGCTGGTGTGACCATCCATCCGGCGACCATTGAGATAATCCTGCCGGTAGGCATCTCTTTCTATACGTTCCAGACGCTCAGTTACACGATCGATATTTACCGCCGTAAAATCGAACCAACCCGTGATTTCGTGGCCTTCGCCGCATTCGTAGCATTCTTCCCGCAACTCGTAGCCGGGCCAATTGAGCGGGCATCGACCTTGTTGCCCCAGTTCCTCAAACCCAGGCAATTCTCCTACAGCAATGCTGCCGAAGGGGTTCGACAGATCCTCTGGGGTTTGTTCAAAAAAATTGTTATCGCCGATCAGCTTGCGATACATGTCGATGACATCTTCGCAAACTACGAGAGCCTGCCGAGCTCGGTTCTTATTCTGGGTATGATCTTTTTTGCATTCCAGATTTATTGTGATTTTTCAGGTTACTCGGATATTGCGATCGGTACTGCGAGGCTGTTCGGCTTCCGCCTGATGGTGAACTTTTACTACCCGTATTTCTCCCGGAATATCGCCGAGTTCTGGCGACGCTGGCATATCTCGCTATCAACATGGTTTCGTGACTATGTCTACATACCGTTGGGGGGTTCCAGGGTCAGCACAGCCCGGGCCCTGAGAAATGTCATCATCGTATTCACGGTAAGCGGCCTGTGGCACGGTGCAAACTGGACATTTATTGCCTGGGGCATGTTGCACGCTCTGTATTTCGTACCGCTGTTCCTGCTTGGTACTAATCGGCGGTATCTCGATGATGCTGCAGCCGGGAAACTACTACCATCGATCAGGGAATTTGCAGGTATCGTCCTGACTTTTACCGTGACCTGCCTGGCGTGGGTATTTTTCCGGGCTCCCTCACTGGACCAGGCATTTGAGTATATCCAGCGCATATTCACCGGCTGGTCGGCGGGTCTCACCGGAACTACCGAACATTTGCCTGTTTTATTGCTGGTTGTGGCATTTACTGCGCTGGAGTGGGTGTACCGGCATAAAGAGTTTCCACTCTCCAGGCCGTCTTACCCGCGTTGGGTAAGATATACCGTCTACTTCCTGCTTACTTACTTCACGATTATTGGCTCTAAACGTGCTGCTGAGTTCATTTACTTCCAGTTCTAGGGCTAACGATCACCTATACCAAATATGTCCAGGTTTATAAAAAAAATACTGCTTACATTGCTGGCCTTCGGCTGCCTGGCGCTGGTCGTTACCCAGGCGATATACAGCAGTATCGGTGAACGTGGTGTCCTCGATGTTGAATCCCGATACCTGATCACGAATGAGCAGCGGTTGCTGGAGTCTCCGGAACGCTACGATGCGGTATTCATCGGCTCAAGCGTTACATTCCGGCAGATCAACTCGGATGTATTCGATAAGTTCGTGACCGGCTCACCGGAGTTCCGTTCCTATAACCTCGGTAACCCCGGCATGTATCCAATGAGGTCAGTGGCTTACCTGGAAAACTTTATTGACAGGGCACCGGATGGCCTGGGGTTCATCTTTTTCGAACTGTACAACCTCGATACGGTAAGTATCAATTATCGCTCACCCCAAATAATGCGGCTTATGAACCTTCGCAATTACCTCGATATCACCAAGGTAATTGCCGGATCAAACTATCCCGGCTCATACAAACGCTACCTGCTAATGCAGTACACGAGAGCCCTCGTTTTCAAGAGTTTTGGCTTCGGCCTTATCAGTTACTTCAACTTCCAGCAGGACCTGAAAGATTTACATGGTGAATGGATAGCCAACAGCCCGCGCGGTTTCTATCCGAAGGATATGGAGCTTGAGATGACTGTCTATCCGGATAATGTCGCCAAGCTAAGGGGTATACAGGAGGAACTTATACTGGATCCGGCCCCCCTGGACCAACGACGGCAGTTGCATGCCGATAAATACAGTCGGGCCTGGCAACTGGTTCAGAGTCCGTTCACAGAAGCACTGGAAGAACTTATAGCGGTGGCAGCCCAAAAAAATATCAAGCTGATCTTCATAATGCCGCCACTAGTCCCAGAGACTGCGGTTACGTTCTCTTACCCGGCTTATGAAATGCTCCCTGATGAGCACAAGATTGACTTGTCCGACCCAGGCCGCTATCCGGAACTGTACCTGCACCGTAATGTATTTGATCTGGAACACGTTAACAGCACAGGATCCCGGTTCTTATCGAGATACCTGGCCGAGGAATTCAACCGGATTCAGGTGCCGGAGCAGGAGTGACTTAAGCTGCAAGAATCAGGGGTTGACCCATGATCGGTTCCGAACCCCGGTTCGATCCCTGTTAATCTCTTGCACTATCCGCCAAAGCGGTACCGCATAGTAATACCAGCATTCCTGCCCCTGCGCGGTGTCAGCAAGAATACCTGCGGTACCACTAAACCTCCCTGGTTGTTGACCAGCCCTAAGGGGAAAACCGATGGGGGAGTAATAGAGGGTACTTTGCTGTAGTCGAACAGGGGAAAGTCGAAGGCGATAGTCGGCGTATCGTCATCGAGGATGTTGTTGACGTAGGCGGAGACTTCCCAGCGGTCGCTCTCCAAACCTGCGGATGCATTCCACATCCAGAAACTACTGAGTGTCGCCAGGTTTGCTACCGTCACGTATTTCTTGGATTCGTAGTTCAGGTAATTCTTAACGAACCATTCCATGTCGCCCCGGAAGCCTCTCCTGTAAACGGCAGAGAGATTCAGGGTATGTTTCGGAACCAGTGCTGATTCATTCCCCGCTGCGTTATTAGGGTCCTGGGCCTCGCAGTCGGGCAGCGGGCGGCTCAGCAGTGAGCCGGAGGCCTGGGAAAACTCCCACCAGTTGCAATTGAATCTTGCCAGATCATCGTCAAAGTAATCTTCTAACTTGGTGTCAGCCATGCCGTAGGCCAGGCCCAGGGTCAGGTTATCAGTCGCCGCATACTGGAGGTCCAGCTCGACGCCCCAGATGCGCGATTCGCCGGCATTAACTGTGCCAAGGTTTTCTTCGCAGGCTGCGTTGGGGCCATCTGCGTTGGTTATGTCTTCCCGGGGGATGCACTGGTTTCTATTGATGGCCTGGTTGGTCCAGTCGATATAAAAGAGCGCACCGTTGGCGATCAGCCGGCCGTCCATTAACGAGGTCTTTGCACCGATCTCCCAGGTCCACGCCTCCGCCTCATCGTAGAAACCCGTTCCACAAATGGTAGGCAGCCACCCCGCCGTATTGGGGTCAGGAGCGGTACTTGGATCGCAGTTGCTGCCGAGTGCTGCCTGGAGAATCGCCACCGAGGTATTGTCGTCGAACCATTCGCGGTTGAATCCGCCCGGGTTGTTGCCCTTGGCCACAGAGGCGTAGAAATTGAGATCATCGTTGGGGTGGTAATCCACGATAAAGCGTGGCGTAAAGCTGTAGAAGGTTACCTTGGTCTCACAGAATCCCTTGTCAGCGCATAATTCCGGACTTGTCCTCTGGATGATTTCGTCTTCGGCATAGCGAGCGTCGAATGTCAAAGAAATGGTATCCGATGCGTCAAATTCGATACTTCCGAAAACAGCATGATTGATTTCATCCCCGTTGCGGGAGAAGCTCCACAAGTATCCATCGCTGAAGCTGTTGAAACGGCGCTGCTCGCCCCTCACTTCCTGTTTGTAGTAGTAATAACCGAGCAATCCTCGCCATCGCCCGTCCCTGGGAGAACTCGCTCTGATCTCGAATGACTCGTTGTCAGAACGGTCTTTCGAGTAGCCCTCGAAAAGCCCGGTAGTGATCGGCCCCAGGGAATAACTGCGCTCCAGGTCCCGGACATTGTCTTCGTCGTAGTGACCTTGCGTGAGCCGCGTCTGGAATTCCCAGTCTTCGTGGGTGTAGATGGCTTCCGCGAGTAAGCGCCTGCTGCGGGTTTGTGCACCGAGGAAGGGCGCCGGTTTGGAGACGTGGGTCGGGATAATGTTCCCGTTCGCATCCAGAATAATGTTGCCCATCCCATCGCGCTCCACGCATTCGAAGTCCCGCCCGGGAGGGCAGGTGGCCACTCCCTCAAAACTGGGGATGTTGATCTGGGCCCGGGATTCGTCAAAACTTAATTCGCCGCAGTGCCAGCCGAACGAGGGGATATAGGTGCCGTCAAGTACCGTACCGTCGGGCAGGGTCTGGGGCAGGTCCGGGTCGTAGATGGGCGGTTTACAGTTCTGACCCTGGGCAAGCTGGGTGCCGTTCACCGGGTCGAACACGGTTTCGTAGAGCATCGTGGCGAAGTGGTCGTCCTCCGTTTCGGCCCACTCGGCTTTGAGATTAAATTCCAGGTTGTCGGTGGGCGTGAACTCCAGTTTCACAGTCGCGTTTCTGAGCTGTTCACCACCCAGGTGCGATTTGTCCGCACGCTGGGGCGGGCAACCGCGGTCGGCCACCGTAGGATTGAATTTCCTGTAATTATCCGGGCAGGGGGCTTCTCCGCCCGCGATATCGGGGACGTTGACGCGCCAGATCCCGGGGCCGTTGAAGAAGTCCAACGAGGTATTACCTCCGAAGGGCCCGTCGGTTGAGGCATTGGCCTGGCCTTCATGTAAGTCGTTGTGCCACTCGCCGTCCCAGCCTTCGTAACCTCCGCCCACATAGATTTTCAGTACGTCCTCGATAAGGGGGCCGCTGGCCCAGACAGATAGTTTGCGGTCCACATCGGCCCCGGCCCGGGCGTTGACCTCACCCTCCCACACGTCCTTGATATCACGAGTGATGTAATTCACAGCTCCTGCGAAGGTGGCGCGGCCGAATAATGCTGCCTGCGGACCCCGCAACACTTCCACACGTTCGACATTATCCAGGCTGGATGTGGAGATACTGCCGAATTCACCCGGCAGGAAGACATCGTCCACGAAGAAAGATGCGGTGGCCCGTCCCCTTCCCGGCGGGAACATTCCGCGGATAATCGGGCGGTCTAAACGTCGGCCTAGGTTGCGGGCCATGTTGAAGTTGGGCGTGAAATCGGCAACATCGTACGCATTGTCGATGTTTCGCTCGCGTAGCTGCTTCTCACCGAAGGCGGCGATAGAGAGAGGAACTTCCTGTAGCGACTCTTCCTGTTTACGTGCCGTAACGGTGATTTCATCGATCTTCGGCGCCGTCCAGCCGCTGGCAGGCAGCAGAATACAGGCTGTTGCCAGCCACAAGACCGATTTAGCAAGCCCAGCATTTTTTATTGTCCAACGCATCACCCTTCCCCCTGGTAAGTGCTACGCGGAGACAGCGTTGCCGCGAGCATCCGTGCGCGCCTGTCCGACGCTTTCGTTTTAGCCTAACACCGGGTGCGCGCGCGGGCAGGGCACCGGCGGCTTTGGCCGACATGTGGATAGCGCGCAGCCGCTGCAATGCTGTAGCCCTTGGGCAGTAAGTAGTTCTGCTTAGAGGATTATTCCGGCAACGCGTACGCAACGATGTAATCCGAAATATTATTGAAGGCCTTAAAGATATGTCCGCCTGCTGCCACCACGACGAACTGGCGGCCGTCGACTTTGTAAGTCATCGGTGTCGCCATTGCCGAAGCCGGGGTACTGACTTCCCAGAGTTTCTCGCCGGTATCGATATCGAATGCCCTGAACTTCTCATCCGCACTTGCGCCGATAAACACCAGGCCGCCAGCCGTGACGGTCGGACCGCCGGCCAGGGGCGTACCGTACTCCAGCGGCAATGGGACAGGCATGAGCTTGTCCAGCGTGCCGAGCGGGAAACGCCAGCGCGTGCTTGTATCTCCGCTGAGGTCCAGTGCCACAAGTTCACCCCACGGTGGCCTGTTGCAGGGTGCAAACAGCGGCGACATCAGCGGCGAGAACTGGAACGAATAGGGCGTGCCCGCCATCTCTGTCGGGGGACCGATCGGCCCTGTCTTCGGTATATCCATGAGTTCGGGGGGGATATCGTCTGAGCGCATGAGCCGGACGAACATCGCTAACTGCGAGACAGGCAATATCAACAGCGAGCGCTCGGGGTCGTAAGCGGCACCATTCCAGTTCAGGAGTGCATTGGGTGTCAGCAGGCCCTTTTTACTCAGGGGCAGGTAAATACCGCTGCGGTCGAATGAGGCCATCTTTTCCTTGCACACATTGTGGTCGAAAAACATGAAACCCCAGGCATCGTCCGGTGTGTACACGAGCTTGCCGACGGGCGCGGGCGCGGTCGGAAACGGCTGGGTTGGGTACAACGCCTCATCCGCGACTGTTTCAGTTTCGACGGGTCGTTCCTCGACCGGGAAAATAGGTTCACCCGTTTCCCGGTGGAGTACGAAGATAAGCCCCGTCTTGCTGAGCTGAATCACGACCGGGATCGTTTCACTATCGCGCTCGAGGTCGACCAGTATGGGCTGCGCCGGAATATCGAGATCCCATACATCGTGATGTACGAGTTGGAAATGCCAGGCCACGCTGCCGTCTGCAGCGTTTAAAGCAACTACCGAGTTGGCATAGCGGTTCGCACCCGGCCTGAGGCCGCCGAAGTTGTTCGGCCCGGCGGTTGCTGTCGGCAGGAACACAAGGCTGCGTTCGTAGTCCACCGACATCATGCTCCAGACATTGGCGCCGCCGGTCTTCTGCATCGCCTCTTCGGTCCAGTCGCTCGCAGCCGGGTCGTTCGGGTCTCGCGGGATGGGGTCGAAGCTCCAGCGGGGTTCGCCGGTACGTGCATCGAAGGCACGCACCTCGCCGCTCGGGTTATCGGCGCGCCAGAATTTGGTATTGTCCGCCATACCTATGATGACAACATCGTCGATGGTCACGGGCGGCGCGGAGAACTGCACATCGCCTTCCCGCAAGTCCGGAACGTCCTCGAATACATCGGGGCGGATATCTACGGTGCCGCCGGTGCCAAAGTCTTCACACGGTTTGCCGCTAACTGCGTCGAGGCCGATCAGCCGAAGGTCTTTGGTCCCGGTAAAGATGCGGTGTTTGCACATCGAACCGGATTCGGCAACCTCGTCTTCCCAGTAGACCACGCCACGACACAGGAATTTATTGCCGGGCGGGCCCAGTATGATGTCAGGGTCATAGACCCAGCGCTCTTTCCCGCTAACCGGATCCAGCGCAATCACGCGGTTCATCGAGGCGCATAACACCAGTGATGCACCGGCGCTTTCGGGCAGCAGTATCGGCGTAACATTGAGCGCTGCCATCGCCTTGTGTTCCGGATGGCGTTCGATATCACCTGTACGGTATGACCACGCGAGTTCCAGGTCGCCGACGTTGTCTTTATCTATCTGTGTGAGCGGAGAGTAGTGTGAGCCACCGCTATCTCCACCGTAATGCAGCCAATCGTTCGCCGTGGCTTGCGTGGCGTATGTCAGCGCTAATGCGACCAGCAACAATGCGTCTTCTATGCGCGTTTTCAATACAGCCCCCCGACAATTACATGCATCGGTGAATGCTATACCAATTGTTTGCCCTTAGCGCAGCCGGACTCAGCGCTGCCCGTTTACCGGACCTGCCGTTTGGACATTCCTCAACCCAGGGGGTCTTCGGTGCCGGCGTTACGCTGCACGCGTTCCTTAGCCGCCGAATATATCCGGATCCGGGCTGACCCGGCAGATCTTCACGCCAGTATTGAGGCCTTTGAACAGGCTGGCGAGGGAGTCAGGCATGTGCTCCAGGCCGTCGTCTTCATCCTCTGCATTTATCAGCAGGCCCTCCTTGTACCAGCCCAGTAAATCCTGTTCAGCCTCATCGTAGCGATCCCAGTAATCGAACACGATAAAGCCTTCCATACGAGCGCGCTTGTACACCATGCATTGATAGTTGATCGGTCCGTAATGCGGACCGGGCGAGTAATCCGTAGAAATAAACCCACAGACAACAACCCGTGCATGCAGAGCCAGGTTTGCCAACGCATCGTTCAGGATATCTCCACCGACATTGTCGAAAAATATATCGATGCCATCGGGAAACAGTTCTTCAATACGTTCGGCAACGTTTTCGGTCTTGTAGTTAATAGCTACGTCATAACCCAGTTCATCAACCAGCCATGTACATTTTGTATCGGAGCCGGCAATGCCGACCACTTTACCGGCACCCTTTATACGAGCGATCTGCCCCGCGGCCGAACCAACACCGCCGGCAGCGGCCGATATAAGCACGTTTTCGCCGGCCTTCAACTGGCCTACTTCGAGCAGTCCAAAATAAGCGGTTGCCCCGGCCTGTCCGAGGATGCTCAGTTCTGTCGACAGGGGGCTTATGGGGGTTTTGACTTTCTTGGTGCTGAATACGAACTCGGCCCCGCGCGGGTGCTGGATAGAATAATCCTGCCAACCCAACGAGCCGACAAAAATGTCACCTTCCGCATAGTCGGGATGTTTCGACGAGATGATCTGACCGACTCCTCGACCCCGCATGACAGCGCCGATTTCTATGTTCTCGAGAAACGATTGATGGCTCTTTTCCAGGTAGCCCCGTTGGGCGGGAACCGGGGCCAGGCATATGGTACGGACCAGGAACTGCCCGTCTTCCGGTTCCGGTACGGGCTCCGATGTCCACTCAAAATGCTCGGGGCCGATCACCTCTTCCTGTTTCGGGTAGCGGGCCACGCGCCACTGGCGATTCATATCTGCCGACATCTTCTCTACCTGGGTCCGGTCTGCCTGGGGGTGTATTCACGATCACATTATCAAGCTGCGATTCTAGTTTCCGCGCATCGTTAACACCATCCGGCCGCACCGGAGCCGGCGGTCTGGCGGTAGTCCTGAGCGGGATTATTCTCTTAGGATGGGACAAACGATCAGCCAGCCATATCGCCTCTGGGGCTGTCCGGCGCTATTGGGGCAGTGTCAGCCCCGCTGAGCATTGACCTTCTCAAGGTAGTGTTCATCGACTTCGGTTACGTTATCCGCGATCGCGATGGCGACAATTTGTTTGAGCGCATCCAGCATGAAAGGCTCCGGAATACTCGTCAGCTTCTCGCAGGCCTCGTGGGTGAACCTGACATTCTCGTCGATCCGGTTGGCTATGTAGAACACTCTCTGCTCCTCCATACCTTCGATTTTCGGCAGCGCTATGGTGAACGGGGCATCGTGTTCGGCAAACCAGAAGCCGCGGTTTGCGCGGTAGCCGCAGAAAATAGGCATGTTTGGAAATATCTCTCCCTTCTCGATGCCGGGTACGAATTCTTCTTTCATGAGCAGGTTGTCGATGATGAGATTGAAGTGACCATCGTAGACTTTGCCGTGCGCATCGGTTTGGGCATGCAGACCAAAGCTGTCATCCCACGTACATTCAAATATCTGGTAGGCCTCTTTGATGATCTTTGGGAACTCAGGATCTGCGGCTTTGTCGGCCGACGGCGAATCAATCAGCGTATACGGATTGGCCTTGCGCTTGTCAGCAAGCGACATGCCCGGAACGCCCATGTCAGCGATGCCCTGCAGGCAGTCACGGTCGAATGGCACGTAGTTCAATGCACATTTGCCGTTACGGCGAATATTGGTGGCTGTACCGCTGTTATTGCGGCTGATCAACATCATCGAATGAGGTTTAGTGATGCTGAACGGGAATAGCAGTGCGTGGGGCCCAATGCCGGTTTCGCCGTTCTCGTGCACCGTCGTGACGAGTGCAAATGCCATCGATATAAATGATGAGGCCTGGTAGAAATTGTCGACAATGCCAACCCGCTGAAAACCTCCGTTAGTCGACTGCTGCGATTTCGTTTCAGGCATATTCATGGCTCCCCGGTTATCCTCGAGGCACTTTGCTCTTGTCGGCAGCCTCAGGACGCAAACTCCAATCAGCATATTACGCATAGGCACTAATCTGATCTGTACGTAAATATGCTGAAAAATGCTTCCCGCATATTGCTTGATACAGATCAATGAATTCGGCCCTGTCAGGCTGAAAGCCGGTGGATGGTGCTGTGGAACGACAATAATCAGAGAGGCCACAATATCCTGCTCAGTGGCCGCAGCCCCTTTATCGGTCGCCGAAATGTGAAGGCCGTCACACTCTGGGTTCCGGGCAGCACCGCTCTACGGTGAGGATCGTATCGTCGGCACAAACTGTGATTAAGCCCAGCGTACAGGCGCCCGGATACCTCTATTTTGAATTATTAAGTCCGGCGGATTCGTTCCAGGATGTACCGTGTCACACGAAGCTACCCATAGTGAATTATCGCCAAACGTGAATCATATTGAGCAAGTAATCAGCGGTCTCGTTCTCCCCGCCCCTTTGGAGGAGGAATTCCGAAAACATTACTCGCAAAGTGGAGTTATCCGCGCGCGGCTGATGCCTTGTTTCGCGCTCATGATGACGTTGATTGGTGTGGTGCTGCGCCTGTCAGGAGATGAGCCGCAGTTATTGATGATGATATGGGACCTGGGGTTTTTCGCGCCGCTATTAATCGCCACACTGTATATGTCGACGCTGCCAGACCATTACCGGGCGTATCAGGTTTTGCTTGCTATTAGCGGACTGATTTCGGGCCTGGTCATCGTCTCGATATATTTTCGCCCGGTCCTTGTGGGGATGCCTTCTTATCTTGCCATGGAGGTTGTCTGGATCGTCGTGGTATGGTTTCTCTGGGGTCTCCGGTTCTGGCGTGCGGCATGTGTGGCATTGTTAATTACCAGCGCGCATATATACGGAATCCTGACTCTTAACTATGAAGTGCAGGTGCTGGGATACGAAATTGTGATGTTGTTGCTGGTCAATGGCATCGGCGCGGTGTCCTGCTATCAACTTGAATCCACCGCACGGCGTTCGTTCGTTGAATCGCAAGAGCTTGTGGATATGGCCAGGGAGCTCAGCAAGCTCGCCGAGCTCGACGGGCTCACAGGCCTGAATAACAGGCGAAGCTACGATAGCTATATCGATAGAATCTGGCGCCAGGCAAAACGTGAAGAAGCTGTCCTGACGATCATGCTTGTCGATATCGACCACTTCAAGGCATACAACGATCGTTATGGGCATCAGAGTGGTGACGACACGCTTAAGGCGGTCGCCAATGTAATCGCCGCACACGCGAAGCGACCGCTCGACTTCACGGCGCGCTACGGAGGAGAAGAATTTGTACTGGCATTATATGACTCTTCCGCCGACTCCAATCTGTACCCTGAGGATGAAGCCGCGCGCAAATACGCAGAGACACTTCGGAAGGGCATCGCCGCAATCCAAATCCCGCACGAAGACTCCACGACCGGCAAATACCTGACCGTCAGTATTGGCGTTGCCGTAATCTTGCCGGGCGCCAGGCGCAGTCTCGCCGGTGCGGTGCAAATGGCTGATGAAGCGCTTTACCAGGCGAAGGAAGAGGGCCGGAATCGAGTTGTCGTTATTAAAACCGGTGACTCAAATTTTCGCACCGGTCGGTTTCGTGCCAGAAAGCCCTCGGTTGCCTGAGTGCTTGCGCTGGATTCAACTCGCTTTAAACCAATTCAAAAACAGGCTACAACTTCGGGATGACATGCTCGCCGATCATCCTGATCGAATCGGCCGGATCATCCTGGAGTCCGAGGACGATTTCCGTGAATCCGGCGGCCTCGAATGCCCGGAGCCGTTCGATGTGCCTGTCGATGTCACCTGGATCGCCGGACATGGTTAATCCCTCGACCAGGGCATCGTTGATGTGTGGAGGCACGCCCTCGATATCGCCCGTTCGTTCACGGAAGGCTTTGTGGAATGGCCACAGGTTGGCGGCCACCCAGTCCACGTCCTCCGGACTCAGATAAGGTTTTATCCATTCACGGTCCAGCCGGCCGCGGATAATCAGATCACGGCGCGCTTCCCACAGTGATTTTTCCCGATCCTCTTTCACATGCCAGGCAACAAAGTTGCTTAGTAAGAAATTCCCCTTCTGCTCCTGTGTCTTCCGGGTCTCATTAAGAACGGTTAAGGCCCAGTCAAACATCTCCGGTTGTACATCACTGAGCATGACGGCATCGGCAATACCGGCCACCATGCGCATCATCTTCGGCCAGTGTGCACCGGCATATATGGCCGGTGCTGGCTGGGTAGTCCAGGCCGTACTGAATGCCTGTACGTTGTAGATTTCTCCCGTGTAGTTCACCACTGCATCCCTCAAACAAGTATTGATGATTTCCAGTGCTTCGCGGGTGCGGGTAATTTCTCCTGTTTTCTTTTTGATAACCCCAGGCCAATCACCGCCGGAGGTTAGGACCACGCAGGCCCGCCCGCCTGCATACTCGTTGAGGGTCAGTACTGCGTTGGCAATTTTTAGCGGGTGCATTTCATGCGGGCAGACGACGGCGACACCTACCTTGATGGTTTTCGAGTCCAGTGCCAGGGGTGTCGCGGTCATGAAGGCATCCGGTGCCCGGGAGTAATTCTGTGCCCAGATTGTACGAAAGCCATACTGCTCGGCCAGTAGACCAAGATCCCTGAATGCGGTGGGGCCCACTTTGGATTCCAGTGCGATGTCCAGCTGCATCAGCGTTTACCTTTGTGTTGCAGTATTTAGAGTTTGAGGATGACGTTGGCGCCAGTTTGTAACTTGTCCGGGCCGTTTGCAATAAGATAAACCACGTTGGCCTGTGTCAATGACTGGTTCCTGCCGGGTACGGAGAATTACCTAAAGCGCTGCAGTAACCATAGGCATTAAGGTAAAGCAGGGCTTCACCTGAATAAACTTTATCTGAAAAGGGTAAGTAAATGGAACTCGACATTATTCTGGAAGCCAACCTGACAGCTCCGCAGGTTAAAGAACTGGGACTGCTTGCCGAGCAGTATGGCTTTCGTGCGATCTGGACCCAGAACTATGTACGGGGCCGGGATGCGTTCATGGTTACGATGCCGCTGGCCCAGGCAGCGAAGAAGATTCGCGTCGGGGTCTGTATCGTCAGCCCCTATGAAATACATCCGTTAAAGATGGCCAATTCCATCCTGACCCTGAACGAATGCGCGGGTGGGCGGACCTGTCTGGCAATAGGCGGTGGTGGTGAGTGGCTTGATATTCTCGGTTTCAGTGAGGGAAAACGAATCACTGCTGTGCGTGAAGCTATTGAGATCGTCAAGGGCGCGTTCCGGAAAGAGACACTGGACTACGATGGCAAAATGTATAAAGCGAAGTGGTTCAACGCGCCATGGGCGAAAGAGCCACCGCCGCTGATATACGCCGGTGCAAACGGTCCGCAGATGTCACGGATGGCGGCTGCTGTTGCTGACGGTGTTATGCAGAGCGATGTAGCACCGGAAATGTTTGATTGGCCTTTGCCGGTTCTGAAGG
>NZCC01000015.1 GCA_002688175.1 Chromatiales bacterium | reverse complement strand
GGCCGTTCGATGCTCCCACAGATAGATCCCCTGCCAGGTCCCGAGCAGACAGCGGCCACCAGCGACCGGCACGCTGAGCCCGGACTGTGTCAATACACTACGCACATGCGCAGACATATCATCCGGCCCTTCCATGGTATGGCGGTAAATTGAATCGCCGTCCGGCACTGCACGAGTCATGAACGCCTCTAAATCACGTCGCACCACGGGATCTGCATTCTCGGTCAGCATGAGCGATGCGCTCGTGTGCTGCACAAAGACCTGACAAATGCCGGTTTCAATATCAGACCGACTGACGATGGCCTGCACCTCATGGCTGATGTCAACCGTGCTGCGTCCGTCCGGCGCAACTTCGATCGTATGCTGATAAACAGACATCAGTTATGGACGATACGGTGTTCCGTATTTGAGCTGCAGGGTCTTGACCTTCCCGTACCACGGGATGCTGAGCAGATAAAGATTATCATGCTCGCGCTCGACGATCGGCGCAAGACGCTTACTGCCATGGAACTCACGAATCAACAACGGTAACGCGTCTGCATCGGTGATCACGAGCACGATCTTGCCTTTGTACTCATTCAGGATCATTTGCGTCAAACCTTTAATATTATTTGAATCGACGACCTGCACGGGAATCTGTAATTCCTCGGCCAGTGGTTCGGCCGTTTCCTGAGTGCTGCGATATTGGGTCGAAAAAATTGCATCGATACCGGCGATGACATCAATCGAACCGACCACCCTGGCAAGTTCAATGGCGCGCCGTTGTCCGGTCGGGCTGAGGCCCGGGTTCTGTTCATCAGAATCCAGAATTTCTGCAAAGCGCACAAATACAACGGTTGTCGTTGCCTGTGACTCGAAAACCCAAGCCAGGCTCAACGCTACGACCAGAAACAGGGCGCTGGCAATAAATCTTCGACGGCGTCGGCGTTTACGTCGGTTGTCGTCCACGAGCGTCGGGTTTCCCTCTTTATACAACTGACCGGCAGTCAATGCTGCTGGTCGTCGGTTGACGAAGGTTCGACCACCTGGTATTCCGCCTCAACGAAAGAGTCCTCTTTCTGCTGTTGCGAACCAGCCTTACGTGTCAGCCACCAGATGCGTACATAAAGAATCAATCCGGCAACCAGTAAAAATCCCATGAGCGCTGCAATAACCAAGCCACCCAATAAGACGGCCCCGATAAACAGAACAATTCCGATAACCAGCCCAAGCGCCTGAATGAACGGATTGGTCGGCCGTGTTCCTCGTATATTAGTGAAGCGGATATAACGCATAGGGTGCATTCTACCGGTGACGACCGGTCAGGTTAAACACATTTTATGCCGTTATTCTGCCCGCTCCCCTTCGACAAGTGACATTGTGGAAGGATACTGCGTCGGGATCACGCGCGTCAGGCGCAAGCCTGCGGCGGAAAACAGGGCTGCAAATTCCTCTTCGGTTCGCTCTCTGCCCGGTGTCAATGCCATGATGCTGAGATCCAGATTCTTGTTCGGATCAGGCTCATTACCCGGTTTCATGACGGCATCGATAACCAGTAAGCGGCTCGTCTGGATCATCGCATCACAGCAACGGCGTAAAATCCCGACGGCGCGGTCATCTTCCCAGTCATGGATGATCCTTTTCATGACATATAATCCGAATCCGGGCGGAACATCATTGAAAAAATTGCCGGCAATCCGCGCAACCGAATCGAGTACGCCGGCCTCGCGCAGGTCTGCAGGATCTGCCAACACCTGCGGCTGCTCATATAACGCGGCCACAGTACCCGGATAGCGCTGGACAATTGCGGCCAGCAAACCACCCTGCCCGCCGCCGATATCAATGACGGGCGCATGCTTACCGAACTCATAAGCCTTCACGACCTGCTCATTTTCAGCTTGCGAAACACCTGCCATACGTCGGTCGAACGACGCATTCAACTCCGGACGTTCGGCCAGGTAATCGAAAAAACTCTTTCCGTAGGCAATCTCAAATGCAGTCTCACCGGTCAGCACCGCTTCCGGTAGCGCCTGATAGGTACCCCAGTGAATATCCTGCCAGCCAAGGGCCAGCATTTCATACACCGAATCGGGGTGATCTGCTTGCAGCAATTCAGCCCTTGGCGTCAATGCGATGCATCCCTGCTCATCTTCGGCAAATACGCCATGCCCGCCGAGCATCCTGAGCAATCGATACAATGAATCCCGATCGCAACCGCTTGCGGCGGTCAATTCATCCATTGTTTTTGGACCGTCAGCAACGATATCGGCAATACCCAGATCCGTCACAATACCGAGTGCGCGCGCCAGCAATAACTGGCCCGTGACATTAACCAGGAATTCTTTTGGTGTCGGTAGCTCGCTCATTGACAGGCTTAGGAATCAGCATTCAGGACGGCAAGCGGATCTTCAAGGACATCAGGATTGAATTCATGCGTGAGCTCCAGGTAGTACTTTGGCAAATCAGCTATTGACGTCGAACGCGTGCCTCCGCCGCTCGCGGTTGTATGACCGGGCATATCACCAAACCCCATCCAGGGCCTGAATGTCACAAGACCATGGAACGACACATTGGTGGGCACTGTCGCCAGAGCCGGATTGGCCAGAGCCGACAACTTCGACTGGTATGTTGTCATCTCATTATAAACAAACGGTTTGGCTGCCTTACCCTTCGGTGTCCCACTGACGTCAATAACTTCGGTAATCCAGACATCATCGCCGCGCACAACAGCAGGCCTGAAATGATGATTAAGCTCCATACCGACCGCCTCGCCTGCCGCACGCTGGATCTGCAGTCCGTCAGCCGTAACCGTGAACTGTGACGGCCCCATACGGGTTTTCGGTACATCGACAACCCGATCAGTAAACGGGTTACGCCAGGTTTCGATCAACTTGCGGGTCTCCACATCAATGAAATAAGCCACTTCGATCGACTTCGCCGTGTAAGTACCGGGTTGAACCTGCCGGTATTGAGTAAAGGTCGCCGCCAACAATCCCATCATCGGTATCGCCCGGTGCTCAATGACCGCATAACGCGTACCCGTGACCCAACCAATGCACAAACGTTCATCGGTACTGCCGCGCATCTTGATCGCAGCCTGCAAAAAATCAGCCCGGTCAACAAGGTCAATACCTGTATGGCCAAATATCGGCCCGGCCGATAACCCGACACCCGCACCGCTCACGCCCAAAACAAATTCACGCCGGTTAAACATCGTTGCTAGTCTCCAGTGTTGGTTGATTATCTTGCCTGCTCATCGCTTCTTCTATCACATGGCGCTTATACACCAGCGACAGCATGAACCGTCCGGCCGCTCGGGCAAACCCCATCCAGCGGATTGCCGTACCATTCTTTCGGGCTACGAGCATGCGCTCAACAAGCCATGGCGTCACGGTCTCGACATGGTCGGCAAGAATATTTAACACCTTGCGGTTTTTGAAAAAAAATTCATCACGACGATCAGCCTGCGGCACGGCCATTTCAGTGGTCACCATCCCCGGTGACAGATAGCCAATACATACGGGTGAGCCGGCCGCCGTCTTGACCAATGCCTTGGTCACATAGCGCACACCATATTTCGTCACGCCGTATGGTACCTGCTCAAGCCCGATCATACCTTCCGCGCCAAAGCCTTCCATGTTGAAAATCCAGCCCGATCCCTGCCGGAGCATACCCCGATACGCAACGACGCTACCACGGATAACACCGAGCAGATTTGTATCGATTGTTGATTCGATTTCAGGCCAATCGATTTTATCGAGCTGGGCTTTGGGGTTATTGCGTCCGGCATTATTGATCCAGTGGTCAATGCGCCCGAACGTGGCAGATGCCGAGTCCCACAGCGCTTCAACACTGCCGATATCCGTGACGTCACAAACCTGCGCGAAGACACGATTCGTGGCCAGTTCAGCTTGCAGCAGCGTCACCGCCTGATCACACGTCTGCTGATTTCGACCCGAAATCATGACGCTGTGACCACGCCGCAGGTATTCACGCGCCAGACCGAGGCCAATACCACGAGTACTGCCTGTAATGACGGTATTAATACTGCCGGTTACCACGGCATTTTTTGCCCCGTATAACGCAAAAATGAAGCTGAGGTCTTTCGGTCATAAGAATCAATCACCTGGATGACCGCTGCCGCAGACTCATCAGCCTGAATCATCGGAATCGGTACATTCTTCGCAAATCCCGTGTCAACGACACCAGGATCAATCAGGCCGAAAATCAGAGCTTTGTACTCAGGATTATCCGAATGTCGCAATTCCTTTGCCAGTGTACGCATGGACATATTCAGCGCCGCCTTGCTGGCACGGTAAAAGACCTGCCCGCCAAACGTCATCTGGATCGAAGCGACCGCACTGGAGATATTCATGATCTTTTTCATATCACTGGCCGCGACATGATCGACAAATACCTCAACCATCCGGATCGGACCCTTGGTATTGACCGCCATAACCTCGTCAAAGGCCGAGAAGTCAAACGTACCGAATTTCTGCTTGTCGTTATCACCCAGGATACCGGCATTATTGATCAGCACATCAATGGGAACGCCGCGGTATTTCTCTGCAACGGTGTTGATAGAGTCAAAATCAGTTACATCGATACGTTCGATCACGAGATTAGAATACTCGAGAGCCAGATTTTGCAATGCATCGGCCTGTTCCGGGGTCCGGCAGGTTGCGATTATGCCCCAGCCACGCTGAGCGTATTGCCGCGCGAGTTCAAAACCTATGCCGCGATTAGAACCGGTAATCAGAACGGTTGGTTTGGTCAGGTCATCTGCGAGAACCACAGGTGCAACCCAGGTGATTATCTGAGTGACAACGAGTCCGATTACCAGTGACCGAACCATCTTGAAAGCTTTCATTGCTGCCACCACCCTGCACTTACACCAAAAAAGAATACTGCCTGACACACGAAACCGTCACGCCTGCCTGGGAGGTATAATACGTTAATTATCATAGTGTTGACCATTTTTCCTATAATTTATATAGATAAAATTTCATGTCTGAATTGGCTTTCAGGACACCCACCAGAAGCACTCGCAGCCCGAACTATTAAGCCCCGCTAATGTCAATACTACTAATAGTTCATTACACTGTGTAAGTAACCTGACGGGATAAATACCAGCATGCTTCCTTTACTGCCAACCCATTTCAAGCATCTGTCACTGCTGACTGCCGTGCTTCTGCTGACTGCCTGTGCAACCACACCGAAAACCTACTCTAATATTGATACCTCGATTGATTTTGCACAGTACAAGACTTACAGCTTTTTCGCCGAACTGGCCACGGACAGACCCGGCTATGAATCATTGGAAAGCCGCTTCCTGAAGGCCGCTGTCAGCAGAGAGATGGAACAGCGCGGCTTCAGTTATGCCGATGAATCGGACTTGCAAATAAACTTCAACATCAACACAAAAGAGAAAATCTACTCACGCTCGACACCATCGGCCGGTGGTTACTATGGTTACCGCGGCTCCTACTACGGTGCCTGGGGCGGATATGAAACCCGTATCGATCAGTACACAGAAGGCACACTGAATATTGATGTCATCGATGCAGGCATGAAAAAGCTTGTCTGGGAAGGCGCCGTCATTGGTCGGGTCAACGAGGAAGCCCTGGATAATCTTGAAGCGACTCTCTCCGCATCCGTACATGTGATTTTCAATGAGTTCCCGATAGCACGACCGGCTCAGTAAAATCAGCCATGTGTGTGTCAGGATGGGTCAAGCCGCCTTGTCGCGGCCTTAGAAACGCCCTGAATCAGGGTTAATTCTGTTAATTTCGACTTGCACAGGGCCGAATGCTCTGTGTTAAAATCAACTATTACACGCAATGAAGTAACAGGAGTGTTTCATGCAGCCAGAACGCCGATTTGGACAAAATCAGACCGGAAGGACCGCGATGTATCAGGACGTAGCGCAAGAGTCCGCATTAGCTACCAATAAAGTCCTGAAGAATACCTACCTGCTGCTGTCAGCAACATTGATATTCAGTGCTGTAATGGCCGCTGTCGCAATGGCCGTCAACATGCCGCCTATTGGTGGAATCCTGACCCTGGTCGGGTACTTCGGTCTGCTGTTTTTAACCAGCAAGTTCCGCAATTCTGCGCTTGGGATTGTCTGCGTATTTGCGCTGACTGGTTTCATGGGGCTGACACTCGGGCCGCTGCTGAGCGCTTATATCGAGAATATTCCTAACGGTGGTGAACTGGTGCTGACCGCACTAGGCACAACCGGCATGATCTTCCTCGCCCTCAGCGCTTATGTGCTGACCTCGCGCAAAGATTTCAGCTTCATGGGTGGTTTCCTGATGGTCGGCATGCTGGGCCTGCTCGGCGTGATCGTGATCGGCTTTTTTGTCGACATGTCAGCCTTCAGCATGGCGATTTCAGCCGGCATCGTACTTCTGATGTCCGGCATGATCCTGTACCAGACCAGTGCCATTATTCATGGCGGTGAACGTAACTATATTATGGCGACAATCAGCCTGTACGTCAGTTTGTACAATATTTTCATTCACCTGCTGATGCTGTTCGGCATGGGTGGCGACGACTAGGACCGTACCCGGTTGTAAGAAAAAACCTCGCCTTGGCGAGGTTTTTTTTGGCTTTGATTCGCTACCGGAAGCTGCTGCCGCCGGCTTTTAAGGGACGTGTCGCCCAGGGATTTTGAGTCCGAGCTTGTTAGCGACAAATGCCCATTGATCCGCATACTGGTTAACAGTCTTCGTCGTTGATGAACCAGCACCATGACCGGAACGTGTTTCGATACGAATCAGTGTCGGCCGGGTGCAACCCTGCGCATACTGTAATGCTGCCGCGTATTTGTAACTGTTCCAGGGTGCAACCCGATCATCATTTGCATCGGCCATGACCAGCGTAGAGGGATAACAAGTGCCGACCTGCAGGTTGTGGACCGGTGAATAGGCATATTGCGCGTTGAATTCAGTGGGATTCTCACTAAGTCCATAGTCACTCGACCACTGGCGCGCATTAGCGCTTGACGTATGATAGCGAAGCATATCCAGCACACCCACGGACGGCACGGCCACTGCAAACAAATCCGGCCGTTGAATGGCGACAGCACCGACCAGCAAGCCACCATTGCTGCCACCCCAGATGGCCAGTTGATTTGGCGTCGAATAGTTATGCTCGATTAACCACTCGGCGGCAGCTATAAAATCATCGAACACATTTTGTTTTTTCAGCTTGATCCCAGCCTCGTGCCAGGCCTCACCATATTCACCACCGCCTCGAATATTGGCCACTGCGTAGGTCCCACCCGCTTCGAGCCAGGCCATACGCACGGTTGAATATCGCGGTAACAGCGAAATATTAAATCCGCCATAGCCATACAGAACCGTAGGCATCGGCTGGTCGGTCGGCGCATGCTTCCGACGCACAATGGTCATCGGTACCTGCGTACCGTCCTTGCTCGAATAGAATACCTGGGAGCTCTGATAGTTCTCAGGATCTATTGAAAGCTCGGGAGCATGCATGGCAGCAGAACGATGTGTCTTCAGATCAAATCGGTAAACCGTCTCAGGCGTAGTGAAATCCGTATAGGAAAAAAATGTTTCCGCAGCATCAAAACGGCCAGTGAAACCATCGACGGTACCTTTACCCGGCAAATCAATTACACCAAGGTCGGCACCACCTGAAGAAAATATCCGTAACTCTGCATACACATCGACGATGTAGCGCACAACCAGTTGCCCACCGACTAATGACGCACTTTCGATGGCCTGCGCCCGCTCCGCTACCAGCGTGCGCCACTGGCCTGAATCCGGGTGCTTAAGGTCAACCTCAATGATACGACCGCGGGGCGCGTCCTTTGTGGTCTTGAATATAAACCGCTCAGCCACGTTACCAAGATAGTCGTAGCGTGCATCCCAGGCATCCAACAAACGCACTGGTTCCCCGGATGGTTTACCTGCTTCCATTGGCAGCAGATACACTCCGTTCGAGGCATAGCCATCGAACAGGTTGATGACGAGGAAACGCCCATCCTCGGTCACTGATCCATACGGATTGCGGGTTTGATGATCGCTAACGGTATAAATTAACTTATCGTCACTCTGTGGAGAATCCACCTTGTGATACCAGACAGAGACCTGGCGCGAGTCATCATAAACCCCGGCCACAGTGGATTGCGGGTAACGACTATAGAAAAACCCCTGACCGTCCGATGCCCAGGAAATATCGGAAAACTTGATGCCGGCCAGTCGCTCGGCAAACTCCTGTCCCGAAACAACATCGAGCACGGCCCAACTGCGCCAGTCGCTGCCGCCATCAGACAAGCTGTAGGCAAGACGAGAACCATCCTGACTCAACACATAACTTCCGATTGACACGGTACCATCGGCAGACAATAAGTTCGGATCGATCAACAGGCGTCCAGGATGCGCCGGGTCATCTGTTATCCAGAGCTGATCCTGTTCAAATTGGCCCGTGTTATACGTGTATACGTAGTGATGCGCCCCAACCTGCGGAATACCAAACCGCTCATAGTCGATCATCTCGCGTAGCCGGGAAGCAAAAATATCACGGCCCGGCAACCCGGACAGGTAAGACTGGCTCAGTGCATTTTGCGCCGCAATCCAGCGCTGCGTTGCAGGTGCCGACGATTCTTCAAGCCAGCGGTACGGGTCGGGCACGATCGTGCCATGATAATCATCCACATGATCCGAACGTCGACTTTCCGGGTAGTCTGGCATTATCGCGTCAGTTGAAGTACGCGAGGCAGTCCCGCAACCGGCCAGTCCAGTCACAACAATTACGGCAACAGGCAGACAACGAATAAACATGGCTTCAGGATGAAATCACTTCCTGCTCATTCATATAAGGCCGTAATACCTCCGGAATCCGGATCGAGCCATCTTCCTGCTGGTAATTCTCCATGACAGCTACCAGTGCGCGACCGGCCGCTACGCCGGAGCCATTCAGTGTATGCACGAGTTCCGGTTTGCCGGTTTCCGGATTGCGCCATCGGGCGGCCATGCGCCGAGCCTGATAATCCTGATAGTTACTGCAGGAAGAAATTTCGCGGTATCGGTCCTGACTGGGTATCCAGACTTCGATGTCATAGGTTTTTGCTGCACCAAAACCGATATCGCCGGCACATAAGGTAATGACTCGATAAGGCAGGCCGAGCTTCTGCAGG
Organism: Chromatiales bacterium; assembly: GCA_002688175.1. Classification (GTDB taxonomy): domain Bacteria; phylum Pseudomonadota; class Gammaproteobacteria; order Steroidobacterales; genus SMWD01. Next base: position 3,981 of record NZCC01000015.1, on the reverse strand, counting down.
ACAGTTTCCGCGTGTCCTGTCAGTTCCTCGAGTGCCGGGTAGGAGTGATCGGGCTGAACGATCTGCACAAGTTCAACTTTTTCGAATTGGTGCTGACGAATCAAGCCCCGTGTATCTTGCCCATGCGAGCCGGCTTCGGAACGAAAACAGGGCGTATGGGCAACAAACTTCAGGGGCAAACGTTCAGGGTCTATGATTTCATCGCGAACAAGATTCGTAACCGGAACTTCGGCTGTCGGTATCAGGTAATACTCCTGATCACCCTGCAATGCGAACAAATCCTCACCAAATTTCGGTAACTGCCCCGTGCCACGCAGCGAGTCGCCATTAACGATATAGGGCGCATACACCTCTGTGTAACCATGCGCTTCTGTATGCAGGTTCAACATGAACTGAATCAATGCCCGATGCAATCGAGCCAGACCTGCCTGCATGACGCTAAAGCGTGCGCCGGTTAATTTTGTCGCTGCTTCGAAATCCATCTGCCCGAGTGCCGCGCCGAGATCAACGTGATCACGTGGAGTGAACGACAGCGCCGTCGGTTCACCCCAGGTACGGATTTCCAGGTTACTGGCCTCATCTGCACCCTCCGGCACAGAATCATGCAGCAGGTTCGGCAGTCCCATTTGCAACTCACTGAGCTGCGATTGAACAGCACCCAGCTCGCTATCGGCACTTTTCAATGCATCGCCGAGCGATTGGACCGCATCCAGCAAGGGTTGAATATCTTCACCCGCTGCCTTCGCTGCGCCGATGGCCTTGGACTTGACGTTACGCTCGTTGCGCAGTTCTTCGACACCAACCTGTATGGCTTTGCGCTGTTCTTCCAGGCTGACGTAAGCAGCCGTGTCGAGCTCATAACCACGCCGGGCAAGATTCGCCCGGACCTGCTCAATATCGCCGCGTAATAACTTCTGATCTAACATTAATAAATACTGCTATATACTAGTTTAATATAACTATTTTTCATTATCCTTATTCGCCTTTCTCAGTGCCGCCAGCTTGGTCGCGATACTGCTTTCAAGGCCACGATCCACCGGTTCGTAATACAGCCGACCCGCCAGCTCGGCAGGAAAATACTCCTCACCGGCAGCAAATCCATCCGGCTCGTTATGCGCATAACGATAACCGTCACCGTGCCCGAGTGACTTGGCCAATTTCGTCGGCGCATTACGCAGATGCATCGGCACCTCTAACGAGCCTAATTCCCGCGCGTCGGTCACTGCGGCATTATAAGCCCGATATACGGCGTTACTCTTCGCCGCGCAAGCCAGAAATACCGCCGCCTGACCCAACGCCAGTTCACCCTCCGGACTGCCAAGGCGCTCATATGATTCCCAGGCATCCAGGGCCATACGTAACGCCCTTGGGTCCGCATTACCGATATCTTCAGACGCCATCCGTACCATCCTGCGGGCAAGAAAATTGGGGTCTACCCCGCCATCCAGCATGCGCGTCAGCCAGTATAAAGAGGCATCCGGATTCGAGCCGCGTACCGCCTTGTGTAAAGCCGAAACCTGGTCATAGAAATAATCGCCCTGCCGGTCAAAGCGCCGAACACTACCCACACAGGCTTCAGCGATATGGTCATCACCCACGGTCAGGACATTAGCACTCATTTGCTCGCCGGTATCGGCCAGACCTGCGGCAAGTTCAAGCAGGTTCAACGCACGACGTGCATCGCCATCTGCGGCAACCGCAATTTTTTCCAGCCCTGAATCAGGAAATTCAAGCGGCCGTTCAATAAAAGCCGTTACCAGCGCATGACTCAGCACCGCGACGAGGTCTTCATGCGTTAATGCCTTGAGCACATAAACTCTGGCTCTTGATAACAAAGCATTGTTGAGTGCGAAGGATGGATTTTCAGTGGTTGCACCGATAAAGGTTATCGTACCGTCCTCAACCCAGGGCAAAAAAGCGTCCTGCTGGGCCTTGTTAAACCGGTGCACCTCATCAAGAAACAGGATGGTCGGTGTGTTCGGATGCGCCTGTGCCTGTGCAATGGCCTGACGTATGTCCTTAACCCCCGCCATGACCGCAGACATGGCGATGAAGGTCGCATCGGCAGCCTGCGCCACCAGTCTCGCCAGTGTGGTCTTGCCCGTGCCAGGCGGACCCCATAAAACGGCTGAGTGCAAGCTACTGGCCTCGACCAGGCGTGTCAGCGGTTTGTCGGGACCCAGTAAATGCGCCTGCCCGACCACGTCCTGCAGGCTGGTCGGCCGCACACGATCGGCAAGCGGCCGCAGCCGTTCATCCTTGCCCCACATATCCGTCGGGTTCATAACATCCGGAAACCATTCAGACTGGTCGACCACAATGGCCACGCAATAAAGTATGTTAGCAGTAAATCTGCAGCAGACTGCTCATGAATGATCAGTTGCGATCAATGATTCGATCCATTTTGCCCAGTGTTGCAGCCTGATCACAGCCAGTGACCAGCCCGCTACAATACCGGCCATATCAGCCAGACCGTCTGCCAGCTCAGCGGACCGATAGCTCAATTGCTGCTGCGCCAACTCAATCAGAACACCAAGGCACAGCAGCGCAACGGCAACCAGTGGGGCAAAACGCATTTCGATGATACCGCTAAACCAGACCATAAGCGCCATGAACGCAATTCCATGCGCCAATTTGTCGTTCAGTAAAGTCGGCCCCGGAACATCTGGCATCAAAGTCATATAAAGCACCAGGCCGATCAGGCACATTCCACCGAATAACCACTGGTAACGATATTGAAGAGGTCTCATGGGAAACACATTACATTTCTTTTTCGCCGATAACGTCGACCCCATCGGGGATTTCGAATCGAAAATCATCATCGCCCAACCGGGGCGAGCGATCGATGTCGAAAAGGGAAACTCTGGTTCGCTGCCCGAGACGATCGATAAAAATAATTTGCTGTAGTTCACCAGCAGCAAAACCAAGATCAACGATCGAGAAATCGGCTTCGGGAGAGATCGGGGCCAACTGCAGCCACTGCAGGTCATCTATCGACCAGGAACTGAGCAACTCGAAATGTTCAAGTGCGGTCTCATCACCAGTCAACAACGCAGCCGGCGTATCGCCGAGTCCGGTTGCCAGGCGTCGAATGGTTACTTGCTCCAGGTCAGATTCGTAAAACCAGACCCGCTCGCCATCTGCAACGATAACGCGTTCGTAAGGTTCGCGATAATCCCAGCGAAACCGCCCGGGTTTACTCAAGATTACCGAGCCACTGGCGGACTCGACGATCTCCTGCTCGGGGCCGATGACATCTTGACGAAACTCAGCCCGCAGAACCTGCATCGAGCCCAGATAACCACGCAACTGTTCAAGCCCAGCTGCGTTTTGAGGTTCGACTTCGTCGCCGTTGACGCCGGTTACCACTAGTAAGGCAAGAAACCAGCAGGCCGCCAGGCGCCGACCAGAACAGGACATCCAAAGCATGGATCAGTTATCTTTTGGTGGTGGCGGTGCCAACACTTCACGCGAACCATTGGACTGTAATTCACTGACCAGGCCGATCTGCTCCATCGTTTCGACCATCCGCGCTGCCCGGTTGTAGCCAATCTTCAGACGTCGCTGAATGCCGGACACCGAAGCGCGCCGGGTTTCCGTAACAATAAGCACTGCCTGGTCATAGAGAGGATCGGTTTCTCCATCCAGATCAATGATCGCTTTGGGCTCACCACTGATGCCCGGAATCGGCTCGGCAGGACCAGCCGTGACGCCTTCAACATAGTTTGGCTCGGCCTCACCACGCAAACTCGCAACGACACGATGAACCTCCTGATCGGAGACAAAGGCACCATGTACACGCTGCGGCACCGAGGTACCACCACCCAGGCACAGCATGTCACCATGGCCCAGCAATGCTTCAGCACCCCCCTGGTCAAGAATAGTGCGCGAATCAACTTTGGCAGACACCTGGAATGCAATGCGGCTGGGAATATTCGCCTTGATCAAACCGGTAATAACATCAACTGACGGACGCTGGGT
>NZCC01000014.1 GCA_002688175.1 Chromatiales bacterium | reverse complement strand
TTTGCATTATCAACGGCATGCTGCGTAAGATGAAAACCGATGAACAGAACACTCCCTTAAATTAGATGCTCATCTGTTCCATTTGTTTGACGACGGACAATTCGGACTGATACGACCAGTGTTTAGCGGCGAATTTTGGTAACCCTCGCAAACTCATTGCTACACAGATCCGGAACCTCGGCGAGCTCCGATCAACAGCGCCTGCAGGCTTTGCCGTGCCTCAGTAAGTCCCTGCCCTTTAGTTCCTGAAAATAATTGCGCCGTTGCAAAGTCACCTAGCTCACTGCGCACCTCGGCAAGCCCGGCTGCTGCTTCGCGCCGATTGAGTTTATCGGCCTTGGTCAGCAACACATGCACCGGGCAGTCTATTGCCTGGCACCAGTCGATCATCAGCCTGTCGAACTCACCGAGTAAGCGACGGCTGTCGACCACCAGGATCGTGCCGGACAGTGACCGTCTGGACTGAAAATAACCTTCCAACAACTCCTGCCAATGGCGGCGCATCGAGCGGCTAACCTTTGCGTATCCATAGCCCGGCAGATCCACGAGCCGCAATTGGTCGCCGAGACTGAAAAAATTCACCAGCTGAGTCCGGCCGGGCTGCTTACTCGTCCTGGCGAAATTTCGGCGTCTCACGATTGCATTAATTGCAGTCGATTTTCCTGCATTTGAGCGGCCCGCAAAAGCCACCTCGGCACCCTCGTCAATGACAAACTGGGCTGGATCATTGGCGCTGGTTAGAAAATGGGCATCGGGGAACTCAGACATCGGCTTGCTCTTAATCACTCTTTGAACTGAATAATGCACGAGACCGTCTGAGATTTCCTGCAGCGATCAATACCAACCTAAAGCTTGCCGGAAAACTCGTGTAAAATGCTCTTGGTAATAGCCGTTCCAAAACAGTGCAAAGGACCCAATATGATGAATTCGACCCGACTCCTGATCCTGGCTGCCTTAACGTTGCCGTTTACCGCCTGCAGCGAAACAAATGAGCCCGAACAAGGCATCACCGAACCGGCAGTCCAGCAGGAGGCCGAACCAGAGACTGCACCCACCACGCCGGTCGCAGTCGTAGAGGAATCAGCGGGCGAAGCTACGCCTGCAGAAGACGCAACTCCCGTGGATGCAGGAACAAATGACAAAATTATTCTGGGCAAGGCCGAGACCCCTGCTGCGCCCGCAGCACAAAAATATGAGGCGGTGACTCACTACGTGAAACTGACCACGGCACAGGGCACGAGCAGTCCACCGGACGTAGTCGAAGTGGCCGAGGTCTTCTGGTACGGGTGTCCGCATTGCTTTAATTTCGACCCGGTTGTGCATAACTGGGCAGAAAATCTACCGGACAAGGTCAATTTTATTCGCCTCCCGGTTATGTGGAACCCGACGAATGCCATGCATGCCCGACTGTTTTATACCCTGGAAGCGCTCGGCAAGCTGGAAGAAGTGCATCATGCAATTTTTACCGAGATGCACGTTAATAAAAAAATGCTGACCAGTGAAGCAGAAATAATGAACTTCATTGACCGACAGGGCATATCTACAGATGACTTCAGGAAAACCTTCCGCTCATTCGCCGTAGAGAGCAAGCTGAACCGGGCCAAGAACCTGACCTGGAGGTATCAGATTCAGAGCGTACCGTTACTTGTCATCAATGGCGCCTACCTGACGACGGGTAAAGGCATCAAGAATTTTGATGATATGCTTGCTGTAGCTGATGAATTGATTGCCCGCGAACAACAGAATCGCTGATTCGCACAGGGAAATCACAACCCGCAGAAGCGTTTTTTTGCCGCGAGGTGGCGATGCTTACCAGTAATTAGTGCTCGCCATGATCGTGCTGATGCGCTGCGGCTGCACAACGCTCGCAGTTGACCCAGCCGGAATCACCATTGACATAGTGCTCTTTTTTCCAGACCGGAACCCGGTGTTTCACTTCATCGATAATATAACGACATGCCTCGAAGGCTTCGCCACGATGAGGTGTACTGACACCGACAATGACAGCCAGATCGCCAATTTCCAGCTTGCCTAGCCTATGAACACAATAGACTGTACTGATCCCGAAGCGTTGTTCGGCTTCACGGATGATGCGCTCACCTTCCTTGGTACCAAGACTCTCAAATGCTTCGTATTCAAGACGCAGAACCTGCTGGCCCTCATTGTGATTACGAACCCAGCCTTCAAAAGCCACATACGCTCCAGATGTTTCGTCGGCAACCAGCCGACGTATTTGTTCTCCGGACACGTCTTCATGTGAAAAAGAGAAACGGTTCATCCGCCTGCAACCGGTGGTATGAATACAATCGAATCGCCCTCAGCAAGAGCAGCCCCCCATTCAGAAAATTCATCATTGATGGCGACCTTCATATGGGTCATGTGCGGAAATGCATAACGAGCGGCTAACTCATCGTAAAGCTCTCCGGCAGTAACGACTTCGGTCTGCACTTCCTCGGCATTCTTGCCGATATGCTCACGAAGAATCGCAAAATATTCAATTTGTACCGTGATCATTATTTGTGACCTGCCAAAACGACCGTCGAGTCTACCATCCGGCTCCAGCCTCGCCATCGGTATTTGTCACTGATTGTCATTTACTGTTGAACTTATACAGCTGAGCCAGATCAGCACTGTTATCGATATCGAATGCGGCGTTGGGCATCTCAACAATGCGCCGTCCCGGGGCAGCGTCAATCAATGTTTTCGCCCCCTGGTCACCCTGCAATGCGGCCAGATCGTCGCGATAGGCAGCCGGAAAAATAGCCGGCACACCATAACCCTCACCATAGCCAGCAGCCACAATGGCCTGCTGGTCAATCTGCCATTCTGCGCCAAGCCGGGCGATATCGGCTTTGCACACCAACGGCTGATCACAGACGGACAGCAAAATGGCCCGCGTATCGGCAGGCACATGTGCGACACCGGCCCGAATCGAGGCCCCTAGGCCCTCATGCCAATCCGAATTGACGACAATCCGGACATCCATACGGTCCAGCGCCGGCCGGATATCAGCCGCATGGGCACCGAGAACACAGATCACACCACGATCACAGTGTGCCAGCAATACCCGCAGAATCCGCACCAGCAGTGGTATTCCATCCAGTTCGACGAGCTGCTTGGGGCGGCCCAGACGGAGTGAAGCGCCGGCCGCCAACACGATTCCGGTCAGGCCCAGACCCGTAATATTATTCTCTTTACCGCCCATTTGGCCCAGTGTACCGCTTCAGAATTACCGGGTCTTGGCGTAAACTCAATAGTGTCATCCGGAACCGACATGCTGATGAAAACAATGAATCAGGATAAAGTCAGGAAACAACTGCTCGACACCAAAACTGAGCTGGAAAAACGCATCTCAAAAATTCATAACCATGCGCGTAATCCGTTGAATGCTGACTCGGCCGAGCAGGCAGCTGAACTCGGCAACGTCGAAGTCGTTACAGCACTCGAGACGGAAGCCATTGAAGAGCTGGCTGAAATAAAGGCGGCTTTGCATCGCCTTGATGACGGCAGCTACGGCATCTGTGTCACCTGTGGCGAAGAAATCGGTGCCGGGCGCCTGGCTGTCAGGCCCGAAAGTTTTGAGTGTGTCGATTGCGCAGATTTGCCGCCAATCTGACTGCCTGCCATCTACAGAATCTCAGCGCGCAAATAATGTCTCGAGATCTGTGAATCCCTTGAATTCCAGCGCATTGCCGCTCGGATCCCGGATAAAGAATGTCCCCTGCTCACCCGGCAGTCCTGCGAAACGAATGTACGGTTCGATGATGAATGTCTGATTGATTTCGGTAAGTCGTGTCGCCAGACGTTGCCAATCATCCATTGCTAATACGATACCGTAATGCGGAACCGGCACATGCTTGTCGTCAACTTCATTGCGATGCGCTTCACCTGCTTGTGGCGGGCACAGGTGACAAACGAACTGGTGACCAAAAAAATCAAAATCGACCCATTGCTTATCGCTACGACCCTCGCTACAACCCAGTATGCCAACATAAAAAGCCCGTGCTACTTCAAGATCAGCAACCGGAACTGCAACATGGAAGGGGCGCAATGTTGTCATGGGCTAGGTAGTATCCTGCCAGTCATATGGATCCCATGCTACAGGTTCATTCGCAAGGTATTCCTCGAGCATGGTCACGAATTGATCCTCAGCAAGTGAAGTGCGCTGGCAACCATCAAGATACAAGCGCGGAATAACGTCATTGACATCCTCACCTCGCCAGATACCGGGTGATTTTTCCAATGCATTCAACTGGTCGGCAATCCCTTCCAGGGATACGCGCAACTGCGGCCGCCAGGATGTAAAACGTAACCAGCTTTCATACCGGTAATGAAGATCAATACCGCCGCGATAAATTTGCAAAATCCGGTTGCACCGCGTCGCGCTGTTAATGGCAAATGGGTGAATCGCCGCCTGCTCTTCGTTCAGATAACGGCGTACGGTTCTCTGGGGGAGGTCAGCAGGAATTCTGATAATAGCCAGGTCATGTTCCGGTCGCTCCTCGATGGCTACTTTTCCTGACTTTACAAGTGACTGACTCAATTCAAGATGTTCGTACTGGTCCTGCCAATACTTTTTATAGCTGCCAGGATCCTGCAGAAAATCCGCGACTAATGGCAGCAACGCGCGGTAAAAAGAAGCGACACGCCGCTCCTCACAGCTCCTGAAAATTTCTTTATCCAGTGGCGATACGGCAGGATCAGTGAAGGCTTCAATAATAAAACAAAGTCGCGCTGCATCCGGGTTATTGACAATACCGAAGTCTCCGGCCAGACCACCTGATTCTAGCAAGGCCCGATGTTTACTTGCCAGATCCGGATTGCAAAATGTGAACATGCTGAACAAACCATCTTCATCAAAATGGTTATTCGATACGATCTCGATCTGATGATCGATTTTTTGCGCATCCAGGTAAGCAAATACCGTTGCCGTAGAAGTATCGCGCTGCAGGGAATCGGGGGTCTGATTATTCGGCCAGTGGGACAGTGTCAGCACCGTCGATGCCAGCGGCGGTCCATCAACAATTGTGTTCGGCCGTGATCCTACTTCTTTGTATGGAACATAGCTGACAGGGCATTCAGTACCGGAGTTCATGCATCAACTTACTTGCCAGAAGACAGATATCAGCACCAGTTAGATAATTGACAACAAGTCAATGAGTTCACGTTGGCACTAAATTGGTCAGGCAGCCGCGCGCTGTGATCTTACGATGGCACACACTATCCACGCGACCAGGCCTGTCACTATAGCCGTCGCCAATAGATACTGCGGTCCGGCAATATAGACCCGACCCGGATCCTGTTCAGCAGGAAATAACGCATCACTCAAATACCACACGATGCCGATAATAGCCGGCAACAGAGTCGGCCACAGCGCGATTGCTCTGCCAACACCACCGTACTTCCTGCAACCACGCAACAACAAACCGGAAAATAAACCACCAAACAGCATTGGTATTGCATTCATTCCAAATACCGCGACCATCGTATCAACACGGGGCCCGAACATGACGATCCCTGTCAGGGTTGCTATGGCTGGCATCAGTAGCATGCCGAGTAGATTTATTTTTCCGTAACCGCTCATCGTTTCTCCCATCACAGAATCCTGCAGATGCTGATTTTATCAGGCTGTAATCAAGTGATGCACCCTTTTTCAGGGTTTGGCATGAGCAGAGCCGGGACGGATGTCAAACAATTCTTCATCAGCTGGCCAAGCCCCCTCGGGGCAGAAAGCCTCTATACAATTAATGCGGCCGCTCTTGATATGCAGGATGAAATCAGCACCCGAGGGCAGTGCCGGGTGCTCACCCATGACCACCAGCATGGCATCATCGCAACTGGTGTCCACCACGCGGTGCTTTACGGCTATGCTCAGTTTCGTCACGAAGCCAACACCGCTCGGTGTGCGCATCGCAACCTTTGCAACATTAATCTGGTCACGAAAACCAGGATCAGTTCCTGTCGCCAGAAATGCCATTTCCAACACTGATCGTTCGAGGGTGGTCAGGTCGGGAGAATTGTTGGCAGGCTGAATAATCATATTTCTGCAGACAGCATACTCCGAATATGCCGCGATCGTTAACTCAACTGGGAGTATCTACAATTGCTGACAGGCAAGCATAAAAACTGTCTGGATTGTCGTTCATAACAAAATGTGCCGCTTGTTCGATTGCAATGGTCTGCGCCTTTTCAATGCAAGTCAGCTCCTGCAAGTGTTGATTATCTGCACCATAGATAAAAAACTTTCGACATTCCGCCCTTTTGTAGTTCTCAAGCAGAGTCTGCTGTGCTGACCACTTCATCAATGAGCGACTGCTGGCATAAAATGCACCGGTTTCAGACCTGTCCAGATCGAATACAGCTTTTGGATCATTGTTCATCTGCTGCCGGATCCCGGGAAATACCGACCGACAAAATTCATCACTTGATACATCAGCTGTCACCGCCGCAAGGCCACAACTGGACCTGAACAAACGTGGCTCGACAAGCACCAGGTTCTCAAGACGTGATAAAACTTGTGGCGGCAACAACAACGCGATTGACCCACCCATGCTGTGTGCCACAAGGTGAATTCGCCGCAGCGCGTGCGCATCTATCAATGCACCCAGCACCTGGGCATAGTCTTCAAGATTGGCACTAAACCCCGGCAGACAGGCGGTATGTCCGAATCCCGGCAGATCCGGTGCCAGCAAAGATCTGCCGCGTAGCTCCGGACGCTGCCACGCATCGCGCCAGCTTTCCTTGCTGCAGCCAAGGCCATGAACAAACAATATCAGGTCATCACCGTCTTCGCGGAAGCGCACTGACAAACGGTACTCAGTTGCACGTACCCGCAGCGGATATATTGAAATCTGATTGATCATCGGGCTAGTCGTTAAATGTCGTGGTTCACACGCATGTCATGGCTCTCAACTCAGTCTCATTGCACACATTCGGACCAGTTGCTGATTAGTCAACATTTAACTGCACACTCATAGCATATACACCATCAATCACCTCCCGGCTGCTGACAATTCCAGCACAACCCGAGCGTCAGCGGATTTTTCTCACCGCAGTCCCTGCATATCCATTCACTTGCCGGGTCATCGACAGCGGATGATTGCGCCTCATACTCATCGATAAGCTGCCTGGCCAGCTGACGATAGCCTGTCGGGACATGAATTTCGACCTCGATGACTTCGGCCGGTAACTCGCCAAAACCGGAAGATAACCCTTCCCCGAACAAATGTACCTGAATATTGTGCTGGCCTAACAAGCCCCTGATGACATGTGCCTCCAGAGCATTTGCCGCACGATAAACAAGTTTGAATCCATCAAGCCTGTTCATAGTCAGCCAGCAATCGCTCAGCTACAAAACGATCAGCTTCAGGTATTGATGTTTTTCTCGTGAGCTCTCCCACCAGCCGGTACTCTGCCGATGTCCGGATCCGACCACATGCCAGTACGAGGCCAACTGAACGGGTTTCAGGTGTACGCAATAATGACAATGACGGTAACCCGTCGCGACCCATAGCCTGGTCTATGCCAGACAAGGAGGATGCCCCACTGTATGTTTCATCGACCAATTCGATCAGGCTGGTCAATATACCCAGCAGTTCCCCGATAGATTTAACCAGCATGACATTGCTCGTTAATTTTTTCTCGAAATACAGATGAGGATCCAGCGCACTATCGGAAATAAACCGAATGACACTAATGGAATAATCCCTGAGTGCGTCACAGATTGCAGTATCCCCGCTTTCTCCGCTCCCAGGCGTCATGTGGCAAAGTATCTCCCGACCCGATTCGATCACATAAAACGCATCAGGGTAAAAATTCCAAGCATTGCGAATGCGAGTGTGAGTTTGGCCGCGACACCGATGATCAGGCCGATTGTCGCACCTATACCGGCTCGTCCGGCCGCGCGCAGATCCCGCCCCACCGACAACTCACCGATCCCGGCACCTATGAAGGGCCCGATCACAATCCCGACAAAACCAAAGAACAGACCAACGACGGCGCCGAGTGCGGCACCAAGCATCGCACGAGGCGATGCACCAAAACGCCGCACACCAAAAGCTCCGGCGATCAGGTCTACCACATAAGTCAGCACCGCGAGAACGGCAAGTATGACCAGCGTCACTGTGCCGACATAAACAAAGTCTTCGGCCCAGGCGATACAGAAGAGGCCGGCGAGCAGCAGCGGCGCGCCAGGCAAAGCCGGTAATGCCAGCCCGGCAAGGCCAATCAGCGCCAGGCAAAGACCGAGGACCATGAGCAGGATCATTTCCATGGCTGAATTTTGCCCGAGATCAGGCTGCCAATCGCCAAATTTAGCGATCGGTGAGGGTCAGAGTTCGGAGGCAGTAACTTTGCGAATTCACCAAGAGCGCTTTGATCATTTTTCATACTCCGATCGGTCCGCCGACCGAGGTATTCAGATTTTTTAGCAAACCGTCCTTGATACTGTAGATCCAGGCATGTATCTGTAAGGCCTGTCCACGTGACCAGGCTGTCTTGATAACTTCTGACTCACTGAGGCAGCGTACCTGCTCAATTACATTGAGCTCACACAGTCGATCATGACGTTCGGTCTCAGTGGCCAAAGCAGCCAGATCACTTGCATGTTGTTCACGTAAAGCAACGATACTGCTGATCCAGTCACCGGTCAGGCCGGTCGCCTTACCGCGTAATGCAGCGAGCACGCCGCCACACCCATAATGACCGCAAACCACGATGCATTTGACGCCCAGAACATCAACGGCGTACTGGATGACCGCCTGACAATTCAAATCATCGATGGGCACGATATTCGCGATGTTGCGATGGACGAATACCTCACCCGGTCGCAGTCCGGTAATCTGGCTCGCCGGGACACGACTGTCCGAGCAACCGATCCACAGGTATTCCGGCTCCTGTTGATTCACCAGCCGATCAAAAAACCCCGGCTCGGATTCACACATAGCCCGTGCCCATTCACGGTTGGCAGCGAAAATAGCTTTTTCATCCGGCATACGTATCGTTCCTGCTGATTTTCCTGTTAATAATGAGGCTGACTCTCAACTGCAAAGAATACGCAGATACCCATGCTACGGAAAGAAAAATGCTGTTGTCGGAGTGACTAATTCCTGCACTGCGCAACCCGTGCGCGATACAGGCTCGCCTTCTGCGCATCGACTGAGGTGCCCAATTCACCATTTGCATAGATGCCGGCCAGTCGGCTCAGTGCCAGCCGGTGTTCCTGTTCCCCGGCACGCAGATACCAGTGCAATGCTTGCTCTGCGTCGTTGTCGAGCAAAGGGCCTGCTTCATGCTGCCAGGCCAGCCAGTATTGTGCTTCGGAGATACCGCTCTGGGCGGCGCTCCGAATCATCACTATGGCCTTATCAGGTTGCCAGTCGATCAAACCAAGATGCAGCAACGATTGCTGGTATAGCGCATCCGGATCACCGGCTACGGCCTGTCCGGCACACAGCCGCTGAGCATCGTGCAGAAGTTCAGGATCAGGGCTGGATTGCAATAACAAAGGGCGCAGTGCATCCCGGCACAGTACGGGAGATGCGTCCTGTCCGTAACCATTCACAATCGGCATCAGGCTGAAAACACCGATAACTATCAGCAATGCATACCTGGGCAACATTCGCTCAGTCGAATAAATGGTCGCAATTCGGACAACTGGACTTGCTGAATAATGGCCCATATATCCCGGCATCGAGTAATCCTTTGTAAAACCATCGCTGGCCACAGGAGGGACAGGCAACAAAAGCTACGGTGAACCCGTAACCCGCCACCTCGATCACTGTTCCTGCCGTCCACGACACGCCAGATTGCTCAAAAATTGGTACGACTGAACCAAATATCAAGGCTACTACACCAACCCAGAACTTCCACATTTGTCGTGTTTTACTGATGACAGAATTACTAAACCTATCCCTTCCTGACTAATTAAATAACTGCTCCCGGTTACCCGGAAACCGGACCGAAAGTTCGGGACTTGCGCTTTATAATAGCCCCCCACTTGCGATCGACAAGCTCGAACGACTCTGGCGCAAGTTCCTCAAGCAGAGTCCTATTCAGCCTGGGGAATACCTCAGGCCCATTTTCCTCGGGCCACTGTTTTGTCGCATCGATAACAATTTTACTGACTTTGCCATCGGCATCGCGACTTGGATCAAGACCCATGGCACGTACATTCTCAACTAATTTTGTTGCTGTTTTCGGCATCCACCTGGAACCAATTGCATGATTAACCTGCTGTGTGTCAAGCACATCAACATCTTCATCGACAACAATGACTACTTTATAGATAGGGATAATTGAAGCAAGGCGCTGGCCTGCCTTCAAGCCTTCCCCGGGTTCAGTCTTCTTGATGCGAACATAAGTAAGGCCTGTTGCATCGACCGGCGAATGCAATTCTATCAGGTTAGGTACCAAACGCCTGAGACTCGTATTGAATAACACTGCAGTCGGTGCGGTAGCATAGCCGCGCGTTGCACCGGTGAACTGGTTAAGAATCCATGGATTTTTTCGATGCGTAACCGCCAAAACATTAACGATAAAATTGGTCTCGCGCTTATCGCCCAGGTAACCGTACATCTCTCCAAACGGACCCTCCGGCATCAGGTCATCAAGTGGCACCTCGCCCTCGATAATCATCTCCGCGCTGGCCGGAACCATATGATCATTAGTTTCCGAACGTACAACCTTAACCGGCTCACCCCGCATACCACCGGCAATAGCGAGTTCGTCCACCTGCTCCTTGCTCATTCGATTGACAATTCGCGAGCTACTGATCGTCCAGATGACAGGATCCAGACCAAGGGCAATAGAAATCCTGACACTTTTCTCGCCCCGCTCCTTGGCAGCCATCAACGTACGCCAGGCTGTCTGGTTTGGCTCCGGGTTGAATCCGAGCAAACGCGGGCCACGCAACTCGCACCGATAGGTGCCAAAATTCTTGCCGATAACCGGGCCATACGTAAACGAAGATCCGGTATTGACGTAACGTCGTGAGTCGGCCGGGTTGCTCTGTATAAATGCAAACCTGGTCAGATCGATATCTTCGCCACGTAGCACAAATTCCTTGCAGGCTGCCTCTTCACGAGCAACCTCAACCGGTGCAATTTTTGGATATTCTCCATCGACCAGCATCCCTTCAAGCTTTTTCATGGTCTTGCGGTAGGTCGCCACGCCATCATCCGGCACCAGCTCAACACCAAACGTAATCGCCTCGGTAAACCAATGCCCCATATGATTAACAATTACCGGACCCTTAACCCACTTACCATCAATCTTGATTTCTTCAGCTATGATGCATGGTGCCTCATACCAGCCATACTCATCAGTGAGTCGATACATCAACGCAGCCAGTTCATAGGCATCCTGATCGATGCGCGGCAGCCGCAATACAAGGCCGTGAGCCTCAATCGCCTCGATATAATCACGAAAGGAATCGAACGGTGCACCCGGTACTTTTCGAATCGCCTCAGTCGTACTGCCGGCTACTGCATTGTTACTACTGCTCGCACAACCGCTCACCAATTGCGTGGCTGACAGCGCCGCAATACCTGCGCCACCGGCAAGCATTGTTCGTCGTGATACAGTTTGCTTTTCCTGCTCCAATTCCGGGTCGTTTGACATAGTCTCGTTCCTCAGATGAATATTATTATTTATGAACGGACAAACCGATCAGACTCAGCAGGTCAAATCGATGTACAACCAAAGGCGGTTTGTCGACACTCAGTCAGTACCAGTGTCTATTAATTTTTTCTTGTCGTCCCTTTTGAGCCGCTTGATTTCGATTTCCCGCCGCAAGGCGGTTGCACGAGTAGCGACGGACTCTGAATAAACCAGCCTGACTGGGCGACGAGAACGAGTGTACTTGGCTCCGCGTCCTGCATTATGCAGGCTGATCCGCTCCTCAACATCCTTCGCAATGCCTGTGTACAGGCTGTTATCAGCACAATGTACTATATAGACAGTCCACATTTTGAATTGTTCCGCTGCAGCGGATACCGGCCCGTTTACAGGGAGCCGAGTGCCGTGACAAAGTTTTCACGCATGCGGTAGAGCGGTGTTTTACCCCGCGTGACATCATCAATGAACCCAAGATCTTCAAGCCCTGCTGCAATTTCCTTCAGATTAGGCAATTCATCCTCATAATAGACAAATCTCACATCTTCACTGACGAAAGTGATCTGTGATGATTTGAGGATGGCAAACTCGCGGACATCCTGAAACTCGGCCTTACCCAGCTCGATACGGACATCATCAAAAAATTCCGGGCATTGCCGGTACAGTTTGCGCAATACCTTGCCTGACTTACTGCCGGCCCGGTTACGTCGATTGACCAGCAAGAGCACAACGGTGCCTGCTCCAACCAGGAATGCTAACAGGTGAGTTATCCAGCCCGTCATAATCTATCCATATAAAGCATCCACCATACCACGAGACATTGCGTTACCATCTATCCCAATAATATATGACATCGAGTCAACCGCCGACAACACTGAGAACCGTGTCAGCAGCCCCTTTCATACGCTAACAGTGGTGTCTTCTTTTTCGGTCAGATTACCTATAAACCGGTTAACCGCATCAACCAGAATAACTTTTGGCTCAATGGGCTGATCAGTCGCCTCAAAACCCATGATGACAACTTCTTCACCAACCCCGATCGTATGTGCTGCAGGACCATTCATAGCAATCTTTCCTGAGCCCGGCTCGCCAGCAATAACGTAGGTTTCCAAGCGTGCGCCGGTCGTATTACTTGCAATCAGAACACGTTCGTTCTCCCACAGATCGACCCGCTCGAGGAGCTCTACATCGATCGTGATGCTGCCAACATATTCGGGATTCGCTTCCGTGACGGTCGCTTTATGAATTTTTGAGCGCAGAACTGAGCGCATATGAAGTCTCCTGATTATTAGTAACGGACTCCGGATACCATCCGGACACTGAAACAGATCGCTTTTTTATACCGTAATGATACTAATAATCAAACAAATACGGGCAGAAATAATGGGCGATTAGACATAATTTCTACCCAAAACTCCTCATTTTTCCCGTTGCCACACGAGTAATTGGTTGTTGGCCGGCATCTGATGATCAACCTTCAGGGCCAGTCCCTGCTCGGCAGCAAGGGCATTGACGTCCTCAAATTCACGAATTCCACTGTCCGGATCACGGCCTCGCAGCCATTGATCGAACGCTTTATTGCTAGACACCATTTCCACGCCCGCATAGAGAAACGGCCCATAGACACAAAGCAGGCCGCACCCATCGAGCACTCGCCCGACACCACGAAAGAAATGCCGGACTGAATCCCAGGACATGATATGCAGCGTATTGGCTGTAAACACGGCATCGAATGGACCTGGCCATGTCTTATCGCAGACATCAAGCTGCAATGGTGGCTGCACATTTTGCGGTGCCTCGGTCATTATCCGCGCCGACAGTGCAAGTAATTCATCAATACGATCTGTCGGCTGCCATTTGACCTGCGGTAACCCGCCTGCAAAATGGACAGCATGCTGACCGGTACCGCTACCGACTTCGAGTGCAGCACTACAGCGATACAACTCGATAACCAGAATATCGAGTATTGGTTGCTTATTCCGCTCACACGGCTCAGAGAATGCCATCACCCGCGAGTTGTTCCTGTCTGTCGATAGGGAGCATAAGTATAGTATTTTGGATACTGGTCGAGCCTGGCATGTAACCAATAAACACCAAGACCCGAAGTACTGAGCCAGACCGGTTTACTGGCAAGACTTGCTGCCAGTGCAGTACCGACACGAGCCCAGAATGTGCGTTGCAGTTGCAGAGGTGCATGACGAACAAACAGGGCCAGGTGTGCATACGCCACAGCACCCTGACCGGTGCAGGGAGCAATCAATAATGCATCACCGCCAAGATTCTCAAACAGGGCGATTCCGTCTGGGGAATGTAACGCATCGAGTTGTGAACCAAATGGCCCGGAATCCGCTGTTACGCCTGACAACACCGGGCTGTCAACAACAACACACTCGAATGGTGTGTCGACAGATACCATGCTGATTGGACAAACCTCCCAGAAAAATGCACTAAACGGCATATCCGCAAGCGTCTTACTGAAAAAATCCACAAACCCGGTATCGTGCTGCCAAAGACTACAAACATCATGACAGGACAAAGCCCTTGATTCAGCAAGAAAAGTCAGTCGCCGAACTTGCCCGCCATTGAGTGATTCGGCGGTCACCGACCAACGAGAAAGGATTGTCACAGGGTAATTTGCCTAAGACTGATCATGAATCAATATGATGATCGCTTCGCCAGCCTGACACATCTTGTCGGGAACAGAAATCCTTGCCTGTTTATTGAGCATTCATTTTATTGTGTGACTGAATCAAAGCCGATGACACCTGTCTATTCTGTACCGCCCCATTTCTCTCTGAATGCATTAACGGCAGCATTCTGCACTGAAGAATGGCGACTGCTCAACATCAGTGACGACGGGGAACAAACGCGCGCACGAATAACGCCGAGATCCTCGGCTGCATGAAACAGGCTCGGATACCAGGACTCCCAGTTCGGGAGCAATGCCTCTACTTCGTCTTTCAGGCTCATTCCAAAACAGCTTTCTGTCGTCAAATTCTCAATTCATTTCAGGGCAGTATCGTGCATACACTTTAGTCTGTCTGCGACAGACTTTCCAGAAATTAAAATAGCTCAAGCCTGACTCGCTGCATCACAAACTATTGACCAGGCCGACAGTTTCTCGCCAAATGACATGGCTGCATGAGCCGGACTCGTTGATGGCAACGTGCTGCAGGGAATATCCACTGTTATGGAGTCGTACAACGGTAGTACATACCGCCGATACATCTCAGCGGCTTTTTTCCCATTGAAAAAAATCCGCTGAATCGTTGGATGATCAGTAAGCATTTGACTGAAATCATTTACGGCAGCCGAGTGAGTATCAATTGATGAATCAAGGCTGCCGGGTCGAACGCAACTACCGAGCACATCCCATAAAGCGACCCGACTAGCCGTCAACACATCAAGTCGTTGCTGGTATGCCAATTCAAACCTTGCGCCAAACAATTCCCCCATAATCGGCCAGAACGCATTACGAGGCATCGCATAGTATTCCTGTGCCACCAGTGATGCTACGCCCGGTATAGAACCCAGAATCAACACCCGCGGTCGATGCCCAATGACTGGTGGGAAGCTACTGATACGCGCTGTAACTTTGCTAGTCAAAATCACCCCACGCGATAATATGGCGATCGGAAACCACCTCGACACACAACGGCAGACCGGCGCTGCGAAGTTGCTCGACAATCTCCGCCTCTTCATAGGCCGCAAGCAAAGAATGCAGGAAATCATTTTGTAATACAGCCGGCTCATCACCGGAATATTGCGTAACGAATACTTCAGCCGTCTCACGATCAGGAGGTCGCAACAGATCCATGACGAACACCCGGCAACCGGGGCTTACTCCATCGCTAATCGTTGACCATATCACCGTCGGGTCATCAAGATGATGCAGCAAACTATTGGAAAAAATCATATCGTACTGACCGGTCAGCTGTGCCGGTAAATAAGCTTCAATATATTGGATTTGTGTTTCGTCCGGCGTCATCTCCCGTGCTGCTGCGAGCATCGTAGCCGAACCATCAATGCTATCGATGCGCCAGCCGGGAAATTGCGCGGCAAACCGGCGACTGATATCACCTGATCCACAACCAAGATCAAGTGCCCGACCAGTCTGGGGTAAATCATTACACCGGGCCAGAAGAAGTTCCATGAAATGACTATGCGGCGCATCGAAGTCCGCTTCTGCATAGGCGCGAACCTGATCTTCATCAAGCATTAACTCCGGTTCAGGTATTCGCTTCATACAGTACTACCGTTTGATCTGCTGCTTCTCGCCAACCTCAGTCACATTGACGAATGTGATACCCGTCACGAACAGGACCTGCTCATCTGCACCACTCGATTTCTCGCTAAACACCTCAACGAGATACTCGACAGATGAACCACCGAGCCGGGCCCGGCTAATAGTGAAACGAAGGATTTGCCCGCAATGGATCGGGTGCCTGAACTCAACATTATTCATGGCAATCGTGACGAAGCGATGATCCGGAAACTCCATACTCGCAGTTATATAAGCAAATTCATCAAGCCACTTAAGCAGATAACCGCCAAACAAAGACCCCTGATCATTCATGTGCTCGGGTAGCACGAGTTTTCTGTGATTCATTTACCTTACTGCCATTTTTGCAGCTGAAACCATTGCCAGCATGCCCTAAACAACGATACCTATCGGATCTATCGAAAATGATTCCAGTAATTCACTGTCATCAATCAATATCAACCGACCTTGCTTGCCAAAATCGATCTCAATTCGGTCCGGTGGTCGTGGTACAGCAAATTCGATAACGGAACCGACAAGTCGTGTCAACTTTTCAGCGTCATCAAGCAATGCGTCACGATCCCCCTCTGCTATCGAACCGGCACTACCTTCAAGACACCACGAACATTCAAAGCTTAGTGACCAATCATCATCAAAATCCAGTTCAAGTCGCTCTGCACTTACCGAAATACTCTGCAGTTTTCTGTCAACCAACCCGCTCAGATCAATATCTTCTGCTACACCAAACAACACCTGCTCCTAAACTTCACCAATGGAAACAGCGGACGAGAAATATTTTGTAGCGCAATATTCACGCTACTCCCGGTTCAGAAAAGCGATTATCGCTCTCGCTGGCCTGCCAGTTAACACCAGCTATGCTGGCCCACCGGATGTCTGATCAATTCCCGAATATTAGCCTCAAGCACTCTATAGCCAACATTTCCGCTCAGGGTCTGTCGGCCTTCATTCAATACCATCGTCGGACTCGATCGGATATCAAGTTCAGTGGCATTTTTGTAATCCTGTGCCGTCAGCGCGTGAGCCTGACCACTGTCAAGCTTGCTATCAAGATCAGCTGCCTTGATACCCTGACCTTCTGCTAGCGCAACGAGTTCATCCCTGCAGGACACATTAACAGCAGATTCAAAAAATGCCTTACGAATTGATGCAGCGAATAACGGCGCAACAACACTGCCCTGTTCACTGTCCAGAAGTTTTGCTGCTGCGATAAACAGATGCGCAGGTAACGATGAGGTCGGGACGTTCCGAGACCACACATCAGCACACAGATTCACATGATCGAACCCGGCAGCAACCTCTTGTACATGCTGCCCATAAGCAGCCAGACCGCCACGCCCGCCCCATTGTCTGTCCATCTTGGCATACACATCACCAAATACATTGAAAAACTGAAAGTCAAAAACAACATCCTGAGAGAAAGTTGACTCCAGTTCAGCAATACGGATCTGACTGATATAGGCCCACACACATAGAATATCTGAGAAATGTGTTATACGGATCGATGCCATATTCAAATCCACATGAATGAATCGATGCTACGCTTCAACAATGGCTGATTTTGTAGTCTCGATAAATGCAACCACCTCGCCGCTCTCCTGCGCCGGAACACTAAAAGACTCAAGGGTGTCTCTGACATGACCGATCAGTGCTGACCAGTCGCTCTCACTGATACGCATACCCTGGTATGATATCTCCATATCTCGACCGGTATACAACAGCGGTCCTCCTGCATTCGAACACAGGTAGTCAATAAGTAATTGTTTCTCACGACGAATACCATCTTCACCACGATTCTGCCAGAACCTGCCCAGTGCCTGATCAGCCATTAACCGTGGCAATAGTGCATCCGCGACAGCTGCGATCGCATCGTAACCACCCAACCGTTCATACAAACTTGCCTGGTCGTTCACTTTTTTCCCCGCTTTTGATAATTGCTATTAATCTGAATCTAAATCCAGACTTCGTATTTTTCTTCGGAAATACCGCATCAGGAATTAACCGGTAAGGAAAACTGCTCAACGACAACCTGTCTTAACAGACACGATACACGAGCAACTAACCCAACGTCACGGTGTCTATAACACATTGATTGTGCGCCTCAAATCAAGGATTGCATGGCCCATCAATGGCGCACCGACTGCCGAAAACATCAGCGCCACAATTGTGTCCGGCAAGCAGCAAGCCTCCCTGCCTGGAGGCCAGCCATGAGCGGGGGCTTCTCAGCCCAGCAGTAACTGTGCTGCAAATACGCTCCATATCACTGCTAAGAATAATAGGCTGACCAGGAACAAACGAAACCGTATCAACAATTTATTTGAAGTCAGATGAATGACTGTGTGCGCATAACGCATCAGAACATAACCCCATGCGAGTAGCACGAGGGGCCATGTCACCTGATCAGTGACATAAATCAGTATGCCGGCAACATAGAACAACACCGGTGTTTCAAATAGATTTATGACATGTCGTGACGTTGCGACAAGATCATCCGGTTCTTCATAGCCACGGTAAAGCCGGTAGAACTTGGGATTGACCCGCTGATTCCGAACGGCTGTATATCGCTTCACACCAAGCCGGAAGATAATAATAATCGTCAGCATAACCATAGCGAACAGTGGCCAGATAATTTGCATCAAAGTTTCCTCTTGGATCAGGAGATGTCAGCGGTAATTAGTACGATCAAATTGATACGTTGTTCACAGTTTTACCGTGATACAGACTATTTATGTAAACAGACAGCCTACATTTACTGTCAAATCGCTATAGTGTACGGATTCGAATAAAGACAGAAAAACAGCAATGGACGAAGACAAAAATGCGGAGATAATTAAGCTTTATCCCGATACAAAAAATGATAGATCAGGTTTCACCGGTTGGGATCCATATATTTTCTCAATCTTTGCGAACCGCAAAAATCCACATCCTGAAGAGCGCCGCTGCAAACCGCGAACACGTGACGCATCCAGACGACGCGCGCTGTTGCTGGCACAAAGTCGTCGCCAAAAATAATACCTGCGCTACATACGGAATACGCCAAAGGGCTTCTCATCAGGCATAGGTGCGTTTCGCGCTGCCGATAATCCCAAGCCTAACACACGACGAGTATCGACAGGATCAATAACCCCGTCATCCCACAATCTGGCACTTGCATAATATGGCTGGGCCTGGCGTTCGTAATCGGCCAGCGTCTGTTCAGTAAAGCTGCGCTCTTCTTCAGCGGACCAGGACTGCCCACGCGCCTCAAGTGAACGGCGGCGTACTGTGCTCAGCACCATCGCAGCCTGTTCACCGCCCATGACTGCAATACGGGCATTAGGCCACATCCACAACTGACGTGGACCATATGCCCGACCACACATTCCATAATTACCGGCCCCGAATGAACCACCGATAACAACCGTAAATTTTGGCACCCGGGCACAGGATACGGCGGTAACTAACTTGGCTCCATCCTTTGCAATCCCGCCACGCTCCGCCTGAGTACCCACCATGAACCCCATGGTGTTTTGCAGAAAGATCAGCGGAATCCCGCGCCGGTTACATAACTGAATGAAGTGCGCACCTTTCTGCGCCGATGCAGAAAATAAAATACCGTTGTTTGCAACAATACCAACCGGGTGACCCCAAAGACGTGCGAAACCACAGACAAGGGTAGTACCAAATAGTGCCTTGAATTCATCAAACGCCGATCCATCGATGATACGCACGATTAATTCCCGCACATCATACTGGTAGCGCATATCGCGCGGCACAATGCCATAAAGCTCCTCAGCTGCCAATTTCGGTTCCTGAACCAGATGTTGCTCAAAAGAAACCGGAGCGGTGCGATTCAACCTGGCGACAATGTCACGCGCGAGTGACAACGCATGTTCATCATCGTCAGCAAGATGATCGGCAACCCCTGAAACCCGGGTATGCATGTCGCCACCGCCAAGCGTCTCGGCATCCACTTCTTCGCGGGTTGCAGCTTTGACCAGCGGCGGTCCGGCGAGGAAAATCGTACCCTGATTCTTCACGATGATGGTCTCATCGCACATCGCCGGAACGTAAGCACCACCCGCCGTACATGAGCCCATGACCACCGCGATCTGCGGAATATCCTGCGCCGAAAGCTGGGCCTGGTTATAAAAAATTCGACCAAAATGATCCCGATCCGGAAATACCTCATCCTGCATGGGTAGAAATGCGCCACCTGAGTCAACCAGGTAGAGACAGGGAAGATGATTCTCGAGCGCAATCTCCTGAGCGCGGAGGTGTTTCTTGACGGTCAACGGATAGTATGTGCCACCTCGTACGGTCGCATCATTGGCGACAACCATGCACTCGAGTCCATGGATGCGGCCTATGCCACAAATAAGTCCTGCACCCGGAAGTTCATCCTCGTAAACGCCATGCGCTGCGAGGCCCCCAATTTCGAGAAACCCTGAATCGGTATCCAGTAACTTATGCACACGATCCCGCGGCAAGAGCTTACCGCGATCCACGTGCTTCTGACGTGAATGATCTGGCCCGCCAACATTAACTGCAGCGACGATACGGTGCAGGTCATCAGCAAGCGCACGGTTAATCTCGGCATTTTGCTGATACTCAGTAGAAGTTGGATCAATTTTTGATTTGTACTCAGACATTAGTATCGCCAGTTTGTTTCAGCATGAGCGCGAAACGCTTGCACGAAGCAATGAGTTCATCGCGTTGATTAAATCCCCGGTGCAGGAATGTAACAATCCCCGCTTCCGGTCGTGAGTTGCTCTCGCGCATCTCGATCACCTCCGTTTCAAAGTGCAGCGTATCGCCGGGGAACACCGGGGCGGGAAAACGAACTTCGTCCCAACCGAGGTTGGCTATTGTTGTGCCCTCGGTCGTATCGCCTACCGAAATACCCACCATCAGGCTTAGCGTCAGGCAGCTGTTGACGATTGGCTGGCCGAATTCGCTGGACTTCATATACTCCTCATCAAGGTGCAGCAGCGAAGGGTTATGTGTCATTGTCGAGAAGGACACATTTTCTGCCTGCGTAATGGTGTGGCGTAACGCATGTGCGAAAACTGCTCCGATCTTGAACTCTGAGTAATAGAGTCCCGTCATTGGCTTGCCGTAAAAAGTTCGCGGCCGATGAGCATACGCCGAATTTCACTGGTACCAGCGCCAATTTCGTAAAGCTTGGCGTCACGAAGCAAACGACCGGCAGGGTACTCATTGGTGTAGCCATTGCCCCCCAAAGCCTGAATCGTCTGCAGCGCCATCTCGGTTGCCCGCTCTGACGCCAGCAGGATGCAGGCCGCGGCATCGAAACGTGTGGTATGGCCACGGTCGCAGGCCCTGGCAACGGCATAGACATAGGCTCGTGAACTATTCATTGCTGCATACATATCAGCAACTTTGCCTTGCATGAGCTGGAAGGCACCGATCGGCTGATCGAACTGGTGACGCTCATGAATATACGGCATGACGACGTCCATACAGCTGCGCATGATCCCCAGCGGACCGCCCGCGAGCACCACGCGCTCATAGTCCAACCCTCTCATCAGGACCGCGGAACCTTTACCTTCGGTGTGCAGAACATTGGCCGCCGGAACCTCACAATTATCGAACACCAGTTCGCAGGTGTCCGAACCCCGCATGCCCAGTTTGTCGAGTTTTTGCGCCGTCGAAAAACCCGGCATCCCCTTCTCGATCAGGAAAGCTGTTATGCCGCGCGAACCGGCCTCCGGATCTGTCACAGCATAAACGACCAGCGTATCGGCTTCAGGTCCGTTGGTAATCCACATTTTTGTGCCGTTTATGACGTAGTGGTCACCGGTTCGAACTGCACGCGTACGCATGCCCATGACATCCGACCCGGCACCTGATTCACTTATCGCCAAGGCACCAATGTGATCACCACTAATAAGTGAAGGCAGGTATTTGTGCTTTTGCTCGTCAGTACCCCAGAGATTGATCTGGTTTACACAGAGATTCGAATGAGCCGCGTAAGACAGGCCGACGGAAGCCGAGGCGCGGCTGATCTCTTCAGTCGCAATAACATGTGCAATGTAGCCGAGTCCGGTGCCGCCAAATTGTTCATCGGCCGTGATACCCAGCAGGCCGAGTGCTCCAAGTTCGGGCCACAGGTCACGCGGGAAGCAGTTGCTTTGATCTATTTCAGTGGCGCGTGGCGCTATCCGTTCGGCGCAAAACCGTTCCAGCGATTCGCGCAGCAGGTCAATGTCGTCGCCTAAATCGAAATCAAAATCCATCACCATCGCCTATCGGTTTTTTATGACGGGGCAGGTCAATGACCGGCCAGCTCAATAACTGGTACGCATATTCTCACGATATGCCGGGCGCTGAAACGCCATACTGATGGCAGGAAATCACAGCCCGGTGTCCCGACTGCACCGGCAAAGCATGTTTTTTGCTCAACAGACTTCGCACTTTGCACTGCAGCAAAGAGTCTTCCCCGGATCTGTGCCAAACTTGACCGCAACGATTAACCACATGGTTGCGCACAGCCTCTTTATAAAGGCCGATCTTCGCAACCTGCAAAGGTGAGTACAATGCTGCGTTCTTTTCTTTTCGTCCCCGGTGACAACGAACGCAGGCTGGCCAAGGCACCCTCCATTGATGCTGATGCACTCATCCTCGACCTCGAAGATGCAGTGGTTCCGGAACGCAAGGCAGAAGCAAGGCGACATGTTGCCGATTATCTGCTGCAGCGAAAAACTGATGATCGACAATCGGTCTGGGTACGAATCAACGCACTCGACACTGATGCTGCCGCAGACGATCTGGCCGCCGTTGTGCCAGCTGCCCCCGATGGCATCATGCTGCCCAAGGCACATTCCGCTCTGCAGGTCAGCTTACTCGCCGGTATGCTGGATGAACTGGAGGCGACTGCCGGGCACACTGCCGAACCCATCGGCATCATCCCGTTGGTCACCGAAACCGCAGCAGCCGTATTCCAGCTCGGCAGCTATACACCGGGTATGCCGCGACTAAGAGCGCTGACCTGGGGAGCAGAAGATCTGAGTGTGATCATCGGCGCAACCCAGACCCGCGATGAACAGTCCCGCTGGTTGCCGGTCTTTCAGCAGGTACAATCAATTGTCTTGCTGGCTGCCGGGGCAGCAGGGGTGCCGGCAATCGAGACGATTTACAGCCAGTTCACTGATGGTAAAGGGCTGCAGCAAATTGCCGAACGAGCCCGGCAACAAGGCTTCACCGGCATGCTGGCCATTCATCCACAGCAGGTACCCATCATCAATGCGATATTTGCACCCCATGCGGATGAAATTGCCTACGCCAAGCGGGTCGTACAGAAATTCGCGGCGGCTAATGGTGCCGGCGCAATCGAACTTGACGGCAAAATGCTCGATGAACCACACCTGCGCCAGGCACAACGATTATTAGCTGCCAGCGAGCAGCCATAACAGCATCTTTACCATGCATCAAAGGCCTTGCCCATGGCATCATCCGCAATCGGTCCAAATGTGCAATAAGGAATAGCGAAACATGATCCGGCAAAGTCTAACCAGAAGCACCACAATGATTATCAGCCTGCTGAGTATCCTGCTCATTACGGCCTGCCAACCACAGGAGGAAACAGC
This sequence comes from Chromatiales bacterium, assembly GCA_002688175.1. Lineage (GTDB taxonomy): Bacteria > Pseudomonadota > Gammaproteobacteria > Steroidobacterales > SMWD01. The sequence goes on along the minus strand of NZCC01000014.1, from coordinate 11,459 downwards.
AATGTCAGAGAACGCTGACGGCGCGGAGATTACCGGGCTGCAAATTACCGACGTTTTAGATGGCGACGGCCTGACGGCCGAAGCCGGACAGGAGGTTGTAGTCCATTACACGGGCTGGCTCTATGATCCGGATCAGCCAGAAAACAAGGGAGAAAAATTCGACAGTTCAGTTGATCGTGGTGATCCGTTTTCATTCCCACTGGGCGCAGGCCGGGTAATCCGCGGCTGGGACGAAGGTTTTGCCGGCATGCAGATTGGCGGCAAGCGCATTCTCGTCATTCCACCGGACATGGGTTATGGGGACCGCAGTGTCGGCGGAGTTATTCCACCGAATGCGACCCTGATGTTTGAGGTGGAGTTGCTCGATATTAAATAACCAAATGTGAGCAAGCGCCTGGGGTGGCTGTTGAGCTGTCTCTCATCCTGATCAGACACTGTAAATTAGTGTCATGCCCAGTGGTGGCGATTGATGGCTCCGTTTCTTTTCATCACAACAACAGGTTCTGATCCCGGTAACCGGCCAGATTCTGAAATTCAGGCATAATCACGCCGTCGCACGAAAACGGCAGACGAACAGAACAATACGGAGACAAGAATGCCCGCAACGGTCAAATACCTGCTCGATGAAGAGCAAATCCCCAAGTCCTGGTACAACATTCAGGCTGATCTACCGGAACCGCTACCACCTACTTTGCATCCCGGAACCAAGGAACCCATCACGCCGGGCGATCTTGAGCCGTTGTTCCCAATGTCACTGATCGAACAGGAAGTCTCGACAGAACGTCATATAGATATTCCGGAACCGGTCCGCAATATTTACCGCCAATGGCGCCCGAGCCCCCTGTTTCGTGCCCATGCCCTGGAGCGCGCGCTCGATACTCCGGCTCGCATTTATTACAAGTACGAAGGCGTCAGCCCGGCCGGCAGTCACAAGACCAATACCTCAATCGCACAGGCTTTCTATAACAAGGAAGCGGGCATCGGGCGCATTGCAACTGAAACCGGTGCAGGTCAATGGGGATCAGCACTGGCACACGCCGGGACACTGTTTGATATAGATGTAAAGGTCTACATGGTACGTGTCAGCTACGATCAAAAACCATACCGCCGTGCACTGATGGAGGTTTATGGCGCCGAATGCATTCCGAGCCCGAGCGATCAGACCGAATCCGGGCGGGCAATCCTCGCCAAAGACCCAAATAGCTCGGGCAGCCTCGGTATCGCCATCAGCGAAGCTGTTGAGGATGCCGTCAGCCGTGATGATACAAAATATGCACTTGGCAGCGTTCTGAATCACGTACTGCTACACCAGACAGTGATCGGTCAGGAAGCCGAGTTACAAATGGCCATGGCCGACGACTACCCGGACATTGTCATCGGTTGCACGGGTGGCGGCAGTAATTTTGCCGGGCTGGCCTTTCCGTTCATCGGCAATCAACTGCGTGGAGGCCAGGCAATAAAGGTCATCGCCGTCGAACCGAAAGCCTGTCCAACATTGACGCGCGGCAAGTATGCCTATGATTTCGGTGATACGGCCCACCTGACACCGCTGGTTAAAATGCACACGCTTGGCTCGACATTTATGCCGCTCGCATTCCATGCAGGCGGCCTGCGTTATCACGGCATGGCGCCACTGATCAGCCATGTACAGGAACTCGGCTTGCTCGAGCCGGTTGCCTACGACCAGATCGAGTGTTTCGAGGCGGCCGTACTGTTTTCCCGCAGTGAAGGCATCGTGCCGGCACCCGAATCAAGTCATGCCGTAAAGGCCGGCATCGATCAGGCACTAAAGTGTAAAGAAGAAGGCGCTGAACGTTCGATTCTGATCTGCCTGTCCGGACACGGCCATTTTGACATGCAGGCCTACACCGACTTCTTTGCCGGCAAGCTGGTAGACGGGCAATACGATACCAGTGAGCTGGCGATGGCCTTGTCCGGTTTGCCATCGGTTCCCTGACCAAAAATAACCACAGGATTTACATATGCATGGAACCGGTACCGAGTGTCAGTTTGCCGAGAGCCTCTTACGGGCTTCGGCAACGCTGCTTTGACCACTCGCAATTGCATCCAACTCGGCAACCAGTTCACGCAGATCATCGGCATCCAGTTCACCGGCCAGCAACGTAAGAATTTCGCCTCCCGGAACAATGAAGGCCGTGAACGGCAGGCCAACAAACTCAACGCCAAATGATTCCACGACCATTGCCGCTTCATTTTCACCATACAGAATCGGATAGGTCACGCCGGTTTTGGTGATGAACTGTTGCACATCTGCAAGGTTATCCATCGCCACACCAATAACCTGCAGACTGTCGTCATCGCGCCCATCCTGCAAGCTCTGTAATAACGGCATTTCACGCCGGCACGGTGCGCACCAGGTCGCCCAGAAATTTATAATCAATGATCGGTCCGACCATTCCGTAATAGATCTGGGCTGATCGTCAAGATCGGGTAACGTGAAGTCGGGCAGAGTCTCGACAACCGACAGCGACGGTTCGACAGATGGCGGATTCCGATATTTCTTGGCGATCAACAAGCCGGCTAACACGCAAACGAGAATAGCCACCATAATCTGGCTAGTGCGCATCACCAACCCCGCGACACGACACCAACCAGAGCACCATGATTCTGTCTGTCGGATAACATAGGCCGTTCCATCGCTTCGCAAGATACACGCCTGTTCATATCGGAGTCCAACATTTCCAGTCAAAGGCAGGATAACTACGCCGTGCTACAGTCTGAAACATGATCAGGCAGGTTATTTTTTATCAGCTCCAGACAAATTGCGAACTATATGCATGTACAACGCATAGAGCAGGAGCACGTTGTTTATGACCCGTCTGAAACCATTGACGCAGTGGATGTTGCTGGGAACTGTAGCCATCGCAGCGGCACTACTGGAAAGCTGTATTGATCGCGATAACACTAAAACTGTATTTGAGATTATCAGCGTAACTTCACCGGCTGCACCTGGCAGCCTGTCACCACATCTTGCCGTTACACCATCCGGAACGGCGGTCCTGAGCTGGCTGGAACCAGCCGGCAGTGATGCCCACGCGGTAAGATATTCACTGCTACAGGACAATAGCTGGTCTGCCCCCCAGTCTGTCGCTGAGGACCAAGGCTGGTTCGTAAATTGGGCTGATTTTCCGTCAGTCGTACCGTTGACTGCCCAACAATGGGTCGCACATTGGCTGGTGAAGAAGCCGGGCGGCACCTATGCCTATGACATCGCATTAGCTAACTCTGCCGACCGTGGCGCCAACTGGACCCGCCCGCTGACTCCGCACACGGATAACACGCCTACGGAACACGGCTTTGTAACCCTGTTCCCCTGGTCCAGCGGTATCGGCGCCGTCTGGCTGGATGGGCGAAACATGGTGCCGGATAACGGTGGCAAGCAGCCCGCCGACAATGACAAAAAGTACGGTGGCATGACGCTGCGTTTTGCCCACTTCGGATATGACGGCAAGATCCTCACCGAAGGCGAGATCGACAATCTGGTGTGCGATTGCTGCCAGACGGATGCGGCGATTACAGCATCGGGTCCGGTCGTTGCGTACCGTGATCGTACCAGCGCAGAAATCCGGGATATTTCGGTCACACGCTATGTCGACAATGGCTGGGCAAAGCCAGTCACGATTTCCGATGACCAATGGCATATACCGGGCTGCCCCGTGAATGGACCGGCGATTGCAGCTGACGGGCAGCGTGTTGTTGTGGCCTGGTACGGCGCACCGCATCGTGAATCACGGGTTAAGCTGGCCTGGTCACAGGATGCCGGTCAAACTTTCTCAGCACCCGTGATCGTTGCCGAGGCTGGAGTTAAAGGGCGCGTTGACGTCGTGTTGCTATCCAACGACTCGGCCCTGGTCAGCTGGATGAGCAAGTCCGACGACGGCAACGGCCAGGTGCGCATGCGCCAGGTGACGAGTGACGGCCAGACTGGCCCGATCCAGTTGATTGCCGAAGGTAAATATTCCCGCAACAGCGGCTTTCCTCAGATGGTAAAGGCCGGCGACCAGCTTGTATTTGCGTGGCCCGAACCCGGCGAGCCCAAACAGATACTCACTGCATTTTCATACCAATAACACATATCCGCTGGCAGCAATCATCAATACACCTGAAGCGCGACCGAACGAATAACCATAGGGCACGAGTTTCTCAACCAATACAAAGACGGCCAGCCCGGCGATCCACACCAGGTTCATGATGCCGCCGACAAATAACAGCGCCATCAGAAACCAGCAACAACCGACGCAATAAAGTCCGTGCTCCAATCCCATACGCATCGCACCTGCGCGACCTTTGCGCCAATGTCGGGAAATAAAATCGGCGGGTGAACGGCAGTGATGCAGACAGACTCTTTTCAATGGTGAAAGCTGATAGATACCGGCAGCCAGCAGAAATAATCCTGACAGCACACTGCTCGTACTCCACATCATCATGGCATGCATCAGGCCGGCCTGTTCGAGCAACCATTGCAGAAAAGTGGCCACCAGGCTGAAGGCCAGCCAGGCTAACAGGTAACCAGCCATAAATGTCCCGGTCGGGATGACAGTGTGATCCACCTGACCCTTGTTCCGGGCATGACGGTGAATACGGGCATAGAGCAGAATGGTCGGTGCTGCACTCGGCACCATCATGGCAATCATCATGACCCACCACATGAGTATCATGACTATCCAGTAAGTCACGTCCCACGATGCAGTTGCACGGCCGACAGGTACCGGCGGTGGAAATTGCCAGGTAGTCATGGCGACCGTACTCATGCCGGTACCGGCACCGGCCACGATATACCACCAGGATAACAGGCAGATCAGGACCGCGCCCGTACCCACGATCAACCGGTCACGACGAAGCAGTACTTCAGTCGCAGTCATGTCAGTCATGGTCGGCAGATCAAGCGGCCGCGCTGTTTACATTACCGTTGTTGTTCAGATGAATATGGGCAAACTGCGCATACCGGTCTGCAAATGACATGGTAATGGGGCCCGTCGTACTGAATGTTGCGCTACCCATTTCTGCAAGGCTGTATTCAAAACCATCTGGCAAGTCGATTCGGGCTCGTTGTGGCTCATTCGTAATGGGATTACGAATGGGTTCGCCGGAGCTATCGACAAACCCTTCGACAAATACACGCCCAACTCTCGCCTCCACATCAACCTCGATCTCAATCGGCTTGAAGACAGGATCGAATACCTCGTCCATGGTAGATGCGAAAACATTCCACATCGTGGTGCCGGGTTCGGTTTCCCCGCCGCTCATGATAGTCAACAGCGCTTGTCGCTGTGCTTCATCGGCACGCTCATCAATGATCGTGAGTGCTCTGCCGCCACCCAGGTGAATGGGGCCAGGCCAGGACAATATGCCTACGGCACACAAACCATCCAGTCGCGTGTCACCGAAATAGCCTTGTTTGAACTGGAAGCCTACCGTTGCTTCGCAGATTCCATCAGTTGGCAGCGCGTTGAACTGGCACGGACAACCATAGGCACAATTACAGGTTGCCATCTCATCTGCTTGAATTTCCCAAGGGATCAACCCGCTACTCTCCCGGTTGGTAAGATTCGAAAATTCGATCTGCGAGACCGATAAATATATTAGACCACAGTATCTACTCTTTGATGATATGGAAAGAGCGGCCGATAAGGTTGCCGCCAGTCTGAATACCCGTCAGGCCAGCAGGTGGTACCGGTGCCAGGCGGATAAATAAGTCAGGTCAGTTTTTCGCGAACCGCACTCAAAATCTCGCTCGCCACCTTGATATCGGCAGCCGGCAACGTGAGGGCGACCTCGCGGGCCCAGGCAAGCCGCCGTTCATCAAGTTGCTCAAGGAGTTTCATCGCTTTGGTAGTCACGGTGACGAGGGACGCACGCTGGTGTTTTGGATTGGGCTGGTAGGTCATCAGGCCATCTTTGGCCAGTTCATCGGCAAGCCGCTGCACGCTCTGTCGCGCCAGTCCCAGCCAGCGTGCGATATCGGAGATCGTTGCCGGACGTGTCGCCTGGGCGACCGCGCTAAGTACCTGCCAGCGGGCACCGGAAAGACCCTCTTCCCGCGACATCCTGTCGGCGGTGGTTTGCAGACGACTGTTGAGCCGAATGCTCTGGCCAATCAATTCCACCATGGCATCAGCAGCGGCAGTATGGGTAATCTTGGGCGGCAAGGTCAACGTCATAGTTGACAGTATTCTGTCAGATATGGCAGGATGCTGTCAACATTAGCATCATCACTACCACTGACCCATTTTCCCGTATGCGGATACTTAGCCTGACCAGCGACACCTACAGTGCCGCCGCCTGGCCCGGTTCATGCTTCGGTTCGCAGCTACCGCAGTTTACGAAAGAGCACCGTGACAGAGGAAATATCTGATGGCCTCAGAACCAGAAAAGCAGCTTGATGAATGCACGACCGGGTCAAAGTTATGGCGAGCACCTTATGTCGGAATTGCGGTAGTGGTCATCATGCTTCTGGGCATCGGTCTCGCCCATGCGCTGATGAGAGCCATTGAAGAATCCCTCGGCAGAGACAATACCTACATTGCTTCCGTATTTATGGGCCTGGCAGCAATAATTGCGCTTTGGTACGGCGTCAAATCGAAAAGTGAAAACTTTGCGACCTGGGTCGGGTTCTTCTCCGGCCTCGTCATATGGATGACATGGGTTGAGTTTTTCTACATGTACTATGGCCGTAAAAATTTCGGTCTTATGCCGCGCATGGAAAATGGCGAGGTAACTACGGAACCGGAATACCTGATTATGCTGGGAACGGTTGGTGTACTCGCTTTCATGCTGGTCTATTACATCTTCGACAAAGATACCCGCTGTAACATGTTTGTCTGGATTCAGAACCGCCTGGGTCTTCGCGATGGACTTGGCCCCGGCACAAAAACCGCCCGTGACCGAAACTACGCAGTCATCACATTTATGGAAACTATCTACGTTACCTGGTTCTGCTATGCCTGGAATCTGCTGGTATTCGACCCGGCATTTGTAGGCTTCGGTCAGTCGGCATTCTATGCGGAGGTGGCCACCGTGTTCGTTTCCATTACCTGGGGCGGCTATTGTTTCAGTCGACTTATGAAGTACCGGCGAACCTCGACAGCGGTACGCTATGGACTGCCCACGGCTAATATTCTCTGGATCAGTGTTGAGATTTCCTCACGGTGGGGCGCTTTTACGGAAATCTGGCTTTATCCCGGTCAATATCCCGTTGAGCTATTGACGATACTCGCAGCATTTTCTGTTTTGACGATCATGATCTACCGCGCCCCAAAGAAACCATCTGAGGTTGACCAATGGTAAAAAATAACGCCTTACGTGGTCCTGCCTGTTTGATACTGGCAGCTGCACTAACTGCTTACTCCGGCATGGCAATTGCCGCAAAACCTTTGACCCTGAGACCGGGCATGACCGGTGTCCCTGACCTTGGCGCAATCAAGTGTGAGACGTTTGCCGACATGTATCCTAATGGCCCAACCGGTATGAGCCAGGCTGTTTTAACCTGGGCACAGGGTTATTTTTATGGGCTGACCGCCAAGACCACTGACGAGATCCTTGCACAACTCCCGGAGAAGAGTTCCTGGGACTTTGACACCCTGACGGGTCATATCATCATTTTTTGCGAAGAACATCCGGAAGTGCCTTTACCCGTAGCAGTAAAGGACCTTTGGTCAGTCATGAACGCCGATAATAGAACCGAGAGGTAACAAACAGATGAATTTTGATGTGATACTGGACCCTGATATATCGCCTAATGAAGTTTGCGAACTGGGTTTGCTGGCGGAAAGTTATGGTTTTCATGCCGTCTGGACCTCGAATTATCCCTCCTCACGGGACCCCTTCATCAACCTTTGCCCTCTCGCACTTGCCTCGAGCAAGATCCAGCTCGGTCCATTGGTTGTCACTCCCTATGAACTGCATCCTTACAAAATCGCCAAAGCACTCGCCAGTCTGAATGAACTGTGTGCTGGCCGGGCACAGATCCTGACGGGTGGACCCACGGGCGTGAATGCCACCATGGGCATGGGAGTGTCGAGGATGGTGGGTCGGGCTCGTGAATGCGTTGAAATCCTGAAAGGTATCAGCCCCGATGAGCCACTGAACTACAAGGGGAATATTTTTCAGGTCTGGGGCTACCAGCCGAGCTGGGCAACCGATAAACCACCCTTTATCTACCTGGGCGCCAATATGAAACAGATGTTGCACATGGCGTCCGGAATTGCCGACGGCATCATGTTGGGCGATACGACTGAACAGCGTCTTGGCTCTAGTTTGCAAGTCATAAATGAAAACCTTGCATCTCATGGCCGTAGTCGCGAGGACGTTAAGGTTAGCTGTCTCATCGCCTGGCACGTTAAAGAAAGTAAAAGTGTTTCGGCCAGCGAAGCAAAGCGTCACCTTGCATTACGCGGGATGCTGGACCTGTGGTACCTGAGTACCTTCCTCAATGAAGAAGAATGTGAAATTGTTGATGCGAACCGGGCAAATATCTTCAAGGCCTATAAACAGAAAACAGATGTTATTGAAGGAGTGCCCGATGCAATACTCGACAAACTGGTCGATAACTTAACGATGTCCGGCGATCATGATGATATCGACAGTCACATCGAAACATTGCAGAGATATCGTGATATGGGTTTGAATGAAGTTGCCTTCAAGCTACATCAGGATCAGGCTGATTCCATAAGAGCAATTGGTGAACGCATATTGCCGACATTCAAGTCTTGTTGAATTGTAATTCACAGGCTTTTTATATCGGCATTGCAAAATGTTTAAGCTGAAAATATTAACAGGAAGAAAACAGTGAGCAGCACAATTTCCACTACTCAAATCGAAGATGATCCACGCAAGTATTTCTGGTTTGGCATTTATTTGCTGATTATTGCGGTTGCAGCTTTACCACTTTTCGGTCTGCGAATTCCGAGAATATTTCCTTATACCCCGCTGCTGGTTATCCACGAATTCGCGGCCTTTGCTTTCGTAGGCCATACTTTTTTCAGCAACATCTGGTCTTTGCGTATTCGCCGCAGTCAACCCCGGGAGTTCGGCATCTGGGCCCGGAGTCATATGCGCATACTTTGCTTGTCGGTCACAGGACCGATGTCGGTAATAACCCCATTAGCAGGGCTGATGGTGGTTGAGGAATGGGGTGGACTGGCAGGTGCGCCGTGGGCCTGGGATGCCTACCTGTCGTTCTGGATTATGTGTGCCATCAGTGTGGTACCGGATGTCATCCGTTATGCGCGAAACCGGAATGCCGGTGACCCCATGCATGGGATGGTCAACGGCGGAATTCGTGCCATGGTGGCCCTGGTACTGACGATCTACATCATGATTGCCATGATCACCAAGGTGTCGCTAATTGCCGGATAATCGATATTGAGGCTATGTAGATAAACTCAATAAAATCAACCTTTGTAATAAAATAATTGTTACTATGTCGCGCCCGGCTTGGACGGGACAAGCAGATAACAGCAGGACCTGAAGAGAACCATCGCCCGTGACATCGATACTGCCATAACCCGGCGTCAGGGCCGGGAAGTGTGCAAGAAGGTAAAACGGCGGGCAGCGCTTCAATAGAACAGCCTAAGCTGGCAACTGAGTTCGGTAGGCTTATTGCATTGCCGAACGTAACCAAATTAATAACAAGAGGAATGTCATGTATATCAACTTTTGGTACCCAATCCTTCGCAGTGAAGATCTGGGCTATGACCAACCAGCAAAAGTCAGAGCCCTTGGTGTCGATCTCGTCGTATTCCGCGATCAGAAAGGTGACGCTCGCGTATTGAGTGATACCTGTACGCACCGCGGTGCGTCGCTCGGTGGCGCCTGGTCTCAAGGCGAGCACAGACCGCGAATTATCGACGGCTGCGTCGTTTGCCCGTATCACGGCTGGGAGTTCAACGGCGACGGCGAGTGCGTGAATATGCCGTCCATCGGTTACGGCACCAAGACCCCGCCGCGCGCGAAGGTCGATTCATACCCGGTGCAGGAAAAATACGGCATCGTGTTTGCGTTCCTGGGCGATGAGCCTGAAGAGACGCGGATACCGCTGCTGAATGTCGAGGAATATGGTCAGGAAGGCTGGTTAGCCAACGAAGTACTGGTTCTCGAAGTGCCGTACTTCTACGAACGTTCGATCGAGAACGGTATTGATCCGGCACACAACGAGTTTGTCCACCCGACGCATGGCCACTCATCGATCGACCGTGAAAGCTACCGGGTTCGTGATTACGAGGCCGAAGATCACCGTCAGGGTTGGGGCTTCTGGTTCTGGCACCTGTTTGATACGCCGCCGCTGCCGCAGAAAGACCACGAGACCGCCGCGGGGCAGGATACACCTTGGGGCGATACGCGGACTAAAGATCATGTGCAGATGAAAGTTGGCGGCGGCACCTATGGCCCGAACTCCATGCCGACCTATATCAATATCACGGCAACCCAGATGTTCCGGCAGTATTTCTTTGAGTTACCGGTGGATGAGAACACCACGAAGATCTTCTTCCTGAACATGCGTAACTTCCTGCTGGATCCGAAAAATAACGGTCCGATCCATGCACGCAACAAGGTCATCGCGGGGCAGGACATCCAGATCCTGGATACCATGTGCCCGGGGCGCACGCCGTTGAACCCGACAGAAGAGGTCCTGACACCGTCCGATAATGCGGTCTCGGCCTACCGCAAGTGGCTGGAGAAGTTCGACAACATGGGTTGGCGTATCAATATCGATAAGGTCAATGCCAATCACGGTCGGACCAAGGCATACGCGATTCCGTCCCCGGCACGCCGGACATCCGGTAACTGGGTGCTGAATCCGATTCCTCTGATCAAGGACCGCGCCGAGCGCCGGGAGTTAGAGGCTGACTAACAGCCGAACACAGTAAGGGCGAGGCGGCACGGGTAGGTGATTATCCGTGCCGCCCAGTTCGATTAGCCCTGGTCCCCAATCTCATCGGCTTGTCCGGGACGCACCGTTCTGGTGCGTTGACCTTCTACGATCTACTGGTGCCGGTGTAAACATTCTTAACGTTCGCAATGGATTCAAGTATTGGCTACTGCTGTGCCAATTCCCACTTCTGTTCTTCGCTCAAAAGCTGCCATTTAATCCGGGACATTGAAGTTCCTGGTCTGAGAGTCTGCTTTATCCCGGCGATTTCACTGCCATGCAGCGATTTGACTGTGAACAACCCTAAGCTGACACCCGTGACAACCTGAAAATCGGTACTCCGAACCAGGCCGCGCTGGCATAAACTCTCTTGGCCGTTATGCCCCATCCAGACAGGCCGGGTTACGATGATTTGAGCATCTCCCCTGCTCCTGAAAATCGTCATTACACTGTCGTGTACCGTTTTGGCGCAGGTCGACTGCGGTTTCAACCGATCGACGCAACACATTGGTTAAATCGTTCGGCTGGTGTTTCGAAGTTTAACGTTTCTCGCGGTCTCTCGTTAAGT
>NZCC01000013.1 GCA_002688175.1 Chromatiales bacterium | reverse complement strand
GAACAAGTACATCCGCAAGGCTGCTATTGATCTGCTCGGTGAAATCGGTGAACCTGCGGTACCGGCTTTGATTCATGCTCTTAGACATGATAAGAGCCAGGTTCGCGGTCGCGCTGCCATTGCTCTTGGGAAGGTCGGTCCCCCAGCAAAGATGGCCATCGATCCTCTCATTGATTCACTGCAAGACGATCAGGTGAGCAGCTATTCTGCGTACACACTGAGCAGTATCGGCCCTGCTTCGGTACCCGCGTTAATCCGCGTACTTGATACCGGCAGTGATAGTGCGCAACAGCAGGCCGTCTGGGCCCTGAAGCGGATCAACACATCGCAAGCCCAGGAAGCATTGGCGCATCACAATGTTCGGGCTATCTCTTATTAGATTGTGGGTCGATATGGGCCGGACCACAAGTAACGAATCAAGATCATGCCGACGAGGGCTGTATTAAAGAAAAACATGACAAAATATTCGCCCAGGTAGAGCAGTCCGAGTGCAAGGACATTGAATGGGCCTGGTTCACCCTGCATCGCCGGACCTTGTGTGATCAGGGGCACGAATGAGGCGAATATGAGCAATGCTGCGATTGAAGAAAGCAGTGGAAAAACCATCAGTTCACGATCTTGTTGCAGGATCGCTGCACTGTGCTTGATCATGTGCCAGCTACGGGAAAACCGACCGCCCATGGTATGTCCTCATCATTGAATTCAGATCCAAGCGTAGCATTTTAGGGGTTGTGATGGGGTTCAATTCCGGGCGCCTGTTATGATCTGTGGAAATTTATTGGTAGCTGTGGGGTGAGAGGCAATGTTTTCAATCCAGATACGCGTGCTCACAGCCGGGCTCATGCTCATGACCGGCATGCTTCAGGCTGCGGAACCGAAGACGATCCTAGTCATGGGTGCGAGCGGCCGCCAGGGTAATGCCGTTGTCGATGAACTGCTGTCACGAGGCTATGCTGTGCGCGGCATGACCCGCAAGCCGCAGAGCAAGAAGGCGCAACGCCTGGCCGACAAGGGCGTTACAGTCGTGAAGGGCGATTATGCTGATAAGGACTCAGTTCTGGCGGCAATGGCCGGCGTTCAGCAGGCATTTTTCTATAGTGGTTTTTCTCGGGATGAATTGGCCGAAGGACTGAACGTTATTGCGGCGGCCAAACAGTCCGGCATCCAGCACTTGATCTATTCATCAGGTGCCGCAGCGGCACCCGAGGGTGGTATGAAAGATGCCGTCAAGGCACAGGTCGAGTTGGCATTACGTGACAGTGGTGTACCGTTCAGTGTGGTTCGGCCGGTAGCATTTATGGAGAATTTCAGGGGGCAACAAAAACGTACGATAGAGAAAGGCGTCATCGATTCACGTGCTCCTGATCGACATGTGTATTTCATAACAATTCCGGATATTGGCTTTTTTGTTGGTGAAGCCTTTGACAACCCGAATGAATGGCTTGGCCGGGCTGAGAATATCGCCGCCGACAAAATGACCATGATGGGGCTTGCACAGACATTTAGTGTGGTACTCGGTAAAGAGATAGCCTATGTGCGTCAACCAGTGGAAGAGTTTCTGCAAAGTTTTCCGCCGCCATTGCGACCATTGTTCCGCTGGTATGACGAGGTCGGTTACTCTGCCGATACGGAAGGTTTGCGTGCGCGTTATCCGAATTTGACTACCCTGGAAGAATACCTGCGAACAACCGGTTGGGAGAACTGGAAGCCAACCCCGTAGACCGGGGAGTAATTAACTGGAATTCAAACTAACAACAGTGACATCAGTTTGGCGACTAAATGAATAATTTGTCGTTATATCAAAACTTTTTCAAAGTTAAGTATCCAGCATGACAGGAATGTAATGATTGTAAGTAAGATATCTGACATATACTGTGCTGAGTATTGACTGGTCTCGTAAATGTGGAAGAGAGAAGTGTATATGAAGACAAGAGCAATGGTTTTTCTGTTAATGCTGTTTGGGGTTGTTGGCAGTGTGCAGGCGGAAACTGATTTTTCCGGTACCTGGGCGATGAATACCAAGCTGGGTGAGAATCTTGGCATGATGGCTGCGCTCAAAGAAACTTTGACTGCGACTCAGACAGCCGGGCAATTAACACTTGATTTCATCGATATTTTTCAGGGCAAGACGACGACTCGCCAGGTCAAGCTGGATCTGACCGGCGCTGTAGTTGACAACTTTGCCGCAATGGGTGATCCGAGTAAAACCGCATCGAAATGGGATGGTGCCAGACTCGTAACGACGTGGACAACAGCGGGCGCCATTCCAGGAACCGAGGTTGTTCGTACCGAGACACATAGGCTGGATGACGAAGGTAGCAGTTTGACGGTAACGATCGAACGAGCCAATCGTCCGACCATGATCCTGGTGTACGAGAAACAGTAGTGAAAACCGGCTTCACTGTCACCATTATTGCCGTGGCGGCAATCGTTGGTGGTGTGTACTGGGGCGTGATGAATGACACCGAAGATGTCATTACGGGCGAAACAACCTATGCAGTTGCCGAACGTCGCACGATTGCCTCTACGGTGCTGGCGACCGGCGTAATCAGATTGCGAGTCGGTGCCGAGGTGCGTGTCGGGTCGCAAATGTCGGGGATTGTTGAGGAACTGAATGTCACGGTTGGGGCGAAGATTGATCAGGGTGACGTGATTGCCCGGATCGATTCACGTGGTCTTAAGGCCCGACTGGCACAGGCTGAGGCGCAGGTCCATGTGCTTGAGCAAGAGGTTGAGCGGGCTGAGGTTGAGTTGGCGCGTGCGCGGGGATTGGATGTCAGGAAACTGGTTGCACGTACCGAAGTTGAGGACCGAACCCTTGATCTGGCCGATGCCAGTGTGCGACTTGAGAAGTCACGCCGTGATGCCGAGGTTGTCGAAACAGATCTTGGTTATGCGGTTATTCGAGCGCCAATCTCGGGAACGATTGCCTCGGTTGCGACGCAGAAGGGTGAAACGGTAGCCGCTGCATTCAGTATCCCGACGTTTGTAACGATTATTGCCGACGATGCGCTCGAGGTTATTGCGCTGGTTGATGAGACGGATATAGGCACGGTCGAAGAAGCCAACCCGGTGATGTTTACGGTTGAGTCCTATCCCGCCATGGAATTCACCGGGACTGTCAAGCAGGTTGCACCGAAGGGAGCGATTATTTCTGGCGTTGTAAATTTTGAGGTCATGATCGAAATAGAGTCTGACGTGACGGTATTGAAACCGGACATGACAGCGAATGTATCGATCCGCACAGCTGAGCGTGAGGCTATTGTTTTGCCGAACGGTGCCGTGCAGCGAGATGGATTTAAGCGGTTTGTAATAATTGATCAGGGGGGTGAAATGGTGCAGCGCCAGGTCGCTATCGGGACGCGCGAAGCAGGCTTCACCGAAATTCGCCAGGGTGTTGCACTGGGAGACCGCGTCGCGATCGTACCGCAAACCGGAACAGGACAGAATACGCGGGGATAATTTTGTGGACGGTATGATTGCAGTAGAAAACCTCGAAAAGACTTATCGACGCGGTGATGGTACGCCGGTCATGGCATTAAAAAATGTCTCTTTCACAATCGGTGAAGGTGAATTTGTGACTGTACGCGGTGCATCCGGGTCCGGGAAATCGTCTCTTCTGAATATTCTTGGCTGTCTCGATACGCCTACATCCGGTGTGTACCGGCTCGCCGGCGAGGATGTGTCCAATTACACAGATGAGCAACGCTCACATCTACGCTGTCGCCGTATCGGCTTTGTGTTCCAGTCCTTCAACCTGTTGTCGCGGACAACGGCGCTCGAAAACGTCGAGGTTCCGGCGTTGTACAGTGGTGAGCGAATCGAAGAGGGTAAGGCAGCGGCGCTGCTTGAACGTGTCGGCCTCGCTGAACGCGGCGGGCACTTTGTGACTGAATTGTCGGGCGGTGAGCAGCAACGTGTTGCGATCGCGAGGGCGTTGATGAATGACCCGCCGCTGTTATTGGCGGATGAACCGACCGGAAATCTGGATTCAGAAGCAGGCCATTCAATTATGGAGCTGTTGGGCGAGTTATCAAACGAGGGAAGGACAATCATTCTCGTTACGCATGATGAGGCAGTTGCCGAATTCGCCCAGCGTGAGTTGATTATTCGTGATGGCCTTATTGCATCCGATACCCTGCGAACAGCAAAGCCACCAGCATCAGAGAAAACAGGCTCATGAAGTTGGGCCAGACAATTTCGCTTGCTCTGCGTACATTGATACGAAATCCATTGCGCAGCTTCTTAATGATGCTTGGGGTTGCGATCGGTATTGCATCGTTAACGGCAATGGCGTCAATAGGCGAGGCGACGCAACAGGAAACAATACGCCAGTTCAAACGCATGGTAGGTACTTATGACCTCGTCAGCATCGTGCCCGGTGCTGCGAGTACCAGGGGTATGCCGTCACTAACGACAGTGGAACCAAGTCTCAAGTTTGATGATGCAACTGCAATTGCTGAAGAAGCGGATGGTGTGTTGCAGGTAGCCGAGGTACAGAATGCGTTTGATATTGATGTCAAATATCGTGATAAGACGACTGTTTCCGCAGTGTACGGTGTTTCGGCAAACTGGCTGGAGATGCGCGAGTATTTTCTTGAGACGGGTGATGTCATCACACAGGATGATATTGCAAGTCTCGCGCGGATCGCCGTGATCGGTCAGGACATCGTAACGGGGTTGTTTCCGGACGAGGATCCGATGGGCAAGCAGATACGCATCGGCAATGTGCCGTTTGCGGTCAAGGGAATTCTCGTATCGCGTGGTGCGGGTCCCGGCGGCGGCAGCCTTGACGGTGTCCTCTTTATCCCGGTGACGACGGCATCCAAGCGCCTTTTTCAGCGCGATTATCTGACGACGATAACGGCCCAGTTGAGCGATCCGGGTCGTCCCGGGCCGTCCATCGAATCGATAACAACAATCTTGCGGGAGCGACACGGTATTGTGCCGCCGGGCGAGGACGATTTCACCATCTCTGATTCGCGTGCCAGCGCCGAGCAGGTTGAGGAGGTCAGTTCAACACTTGCTACGATTCTTACCGGTGTTGCAATTATTGCAATGATTATCGGTGGCACGGTGATCATGAGCCTGATGTTGATTGCAGTCTCGGAACGGCGTCGGGAGATTGGTGTGCGCCGCGCGGTCGGTGCGACACGTACGGATGTCATGCTGCAGTTTCTGATTGAAGCAGCCACGGTGTCGGTCGTTGGCGGCCTGCTGGGAATAACGCTTGGCATCGGCGGCGCAACGATAACCGCTATGCAACAGGAACTGCCGCCGGTTCTGCTCTGGGACACGATTGGATTTGCAGTTTGTGTATCAGTCGGAATTGGCCTTATTTTTGGCCTGCAGCCGGCCTGGAAAGCTGCGAATATCGATCCGATCGACGCCCTGCAATCGTAACGGTGCAGCGCACACACCTGTATTTAATGAAGAGCGGCTGGCGCCAGCTGCGGCGGTTCAGGCTGCGCTCGGCGCTGGTGATTTGTTGCGCTGCGCTCGGTGTCGCCGGCTCGATTACCGCCGTGAACTATGCGTCGGGCGGGCAGCAACGGGTCCTCGAACAGATCCGCAGGCTGGGCACGAATGTTGTTGTCGTGTCCGCCAAACAGAGCCAGACTGTCGCCGGCCGAGAGCGTACCGGCACGATCGTCACAACGCTTGTCGAGGCAGACTACGTCGCGATACGCCGCAATTTGCTCGGCCCGGTTCGTGCGTCGGCTCGGGTTTCCGCGCCGTTGCGTCTCAAGGCGGGGTTTTTGTCAAAGATCGCGCCGGTCGTCGGTGTCGAACCGGATTACTTTCCAATTAAATCATGGGAACTGGTTGGCGGCAGTTTGTTCGGTGCTGCGGACATCAAGCGCTCTGCCCGTGTTGCGTTACTCGGGCATACTGTAGCGTGCGATCTGTTCGGCGATACCCAGCCGGTTGGTGAGCACCTGTTTATCAATCGCGTGCCGTTCAAGATTATCGGTGTACTTGCTGAACGCGGAGAAGGTCTTGACAACACGAACGAGGACGGCCAGATTTTTGTACCGTTAACTGCTGCGATGCGCCGTTTGCTTAATCGCGATTACTTCGACTCGATACTGTTCGAGATTCCCGATGTTACGAACATGGCTCAAGCTGAGCGCGGTATTGTTGATCTCTTAAGTGTTCGCCACA
This sequence comes from Chromatiales bacterium, assembly GCA_002688175.1. Lineage (GTDB taxonomy): Bacteria > Pseudomonadota > Gammaproteobacteria > Steroidobacterales > SMWD01. Next base: position 17,677 of record NZCC01000013.1, on the reverse strand, counting down.
GGATTACTCGATTTCGCAGCGATGATTTTCAGGTACAGAGTCAGCGTGATTTGATAGAGACACAGCTGGCTTCAAGCGAACGACTCGGATTCCTCGTGCGCTGGATAGGATTCAGTGCGCTGGTCGTAGCGGGACTTGGCATACTCGCGATTGCATGGATTGCGGTTCGCGATCGGACGAAGGAAATAGGTACGCGACGTGCACTAGGAGCAACTGCGCCCGATATATTCTTTCAGTTTGTATTTGAGGCTACCGTACTTGCCACTTTCGGTGTTGCGTTGGGGCTCGGATTGGGTTGGTGGGTGAGCCGCATCACCGCTGAGCAGACCGGTCTCGTGTTCGTATTCGATTCTTTCAACGCGATGCTGGCTTTGGTAATGGCATTTGTGCTGAACCTGTTATTTGCCAGCTGGCCCGCATTACGCGCGGCACGTCTTGACCCGATTCGCGCACTACAGCACGAGTAACGGTTTGTGGCAGATGAAGATTCTTATCTACCTGTAGAGAGCCAGTCATGCCTTTTCTAGCGATCTGTCACGATCATCCCGGCCCGAAGAGTAAGACTATTCGAGAGGCGAAGTTGCAGGAACATTTTGCCTACATCGAAACAATTCTGGACCGGGTATTGGTTGCCGGTCCTGTCAGTGATTCGCGGCCAGATGAATTTGGTATCAGCCTGTTTATTTACGATGCAGAAGATCGTGACGATGCCGAGCAGTTATTGCAAGGTGATCCGTATTTTAAGGCCGGGTTGTATGGCGAAGTTCAGATCAGTCCGTTTCTTCCGGCAGCCGGTCGCTGGATTGGTGGAACCGTGTGGTGAACTATTTTCATGTCGCCGATTAGCGATCGAGCCAGTCAATCGTTTCATCGGCAATCATCCCGGCGGCTTCCTCAAATACAGCACGATTGATATCAGGCTTTGTAAGTAATTGGGCATTTGGCAGGATTGCCGCCGCATGGTGTGTTGCTTCGGTCAGGCCGGAGTCTGTAGCAATGACCAGCGTCTCGGTCATGACCAGCGGTAAGCGATCTTCTCCGGGCCAGGTGAAAGCCGCGTGAAAACCCCAGTGGGATATTGTTGCGGGGCGCAACTGTTCGACAAACAAATCAAATGCACGCTCAAAAGGCACCACATCAAGGCGGTTGGTGATGTTGAAGTCCCAGTTAGCGTCAAGATCGGACAGCTGAGTCACTTCACCCGGTTGCGCCATTTTTACGTACATGGCATGTCTTGCCTGACTGTCGAAATAGGGTACATCAACGAGTACGAGGCGGCGGGCAATCGAAGGTTCCTGAATGGCGATCTCCGCGGCAACCAGACAGCCGGTATGAAAGCCGAGCAGATCGACAGCCTGATCACCTGGAATAGCCAGGGCATCGATCATTTCGATAATAGCGATCGCATAATCACTGATCGACGGTGAGCTTACCAGCGGGGTAGAACCGCCGTAGCCCGGGTAGTCGGGTGCGATAACGCAGCGATTCTCATTCAGCAACGGCATGGCGGTCGTAAAGTAGAGGCCGCTATAGGGTGCAGGATGCAGGCAAATCAACGGTGGCGAACTGCCGCTACCCGTCGCGTTGAGACGTCGACCGTGAATCTGGCCGAAGCGGCAATGCACATAGAATCGTTCGATATCCGCAGCGCGCGGGTCAGTATCCATCGGCTTTACTGGCTCGATTATCAATAGCAGTCAGCTCCTTCAGATATTCTCGGCGTGTGGCTCGAATTGTTGCCATAACCGGCAATCCGATCAACAGGGGTACGAGCGCTGCCGAATAACGAATACCATTTTCGCCGAATACATAATCATTTAAAAGGCCGATCGCCGTCGGACCGATCAACAGGCCTGTGATGCTGATAGCGATAAAATACATCGCGATGATCTGGCCACGAACTTCTCCGGGGGTGATGTTCAATAGCACGGTTGGGGCTGTTGCCGACAGGATGGCGATCCCTGTCGTATTGAAGGCGGTGACAATAATGGCGGCCCAGGCTGTCGGCATCAATGGTATCAGTGCACCGGTTGGCACCAGGATACAGACGCCGATGATCACGATCAGCAGTGGCGCGTCGTGATGACCGCGGGCATATAGCTTGTCCGAGGACCAGCCCGCGAGGTTCACTGATAGCGGGCCGAGTATAAGCAAGATAATGCCGTTAACCAGCGCATACCGTTCCGGTTCCCAGCCCCAGGTTCGGGCAAACATTGCCGGCATCCAGCCCTGACTGTAGGCAACGACGGTCATGACACAGACAATCGCGGTAAAACCACCAAAGGTACGGCGCCGGTCTGCAATATGACGCAGGGCATCACGGAATCCGCTCCCGGTTGAACCCGATAAACTTTTCCGATCAGTGCGTACTGGTTCCCGTATCGTTAGCATTAGCAACGCAATGACAATACCGGGTGTGCCGACGACGATAAAGGCCAGTTGCCAGGGTGCGATGTTGCCAAGTATCGGTAAGCTCACCATGTCTATGGATTTTGACCATATCAGTACGCTGGCACCGGTCAGAGATGCGATGGCTGCGCCCACTGACAAAGCAGCAGAGTAAAAAGCTACCGGTTTGCCGCGACGTTCCGGAGGGAAGCTGTCGGCGATCATCGACAGAGCGCACGGACTCAATGTCGCTTCTCCGACGCCGACTGCAACACGGGCGCTGAACAGTTGCAGGAAATTTTTCGCCATGCCGCAGGCAGCCGTTGCGATTGACCAGATGGCAATACCGGCGGCAACGATCCAGGTGCGACGGGCACGGTCTGCAAGCCAGCCCAGCGGCAGTCCCATCGTCGTGTAAAACAGAGCGAATGCAGGGCCGAGCAGGAGGCCGATTTCGGTATCGGTCAGGGCCATGTCGGCCTTGATGGGTTCAACGAGCAGGCCAAGAATATAACGGTCAATAAATGAAAAGATGTAGGCTACTGTCAGCATAGCAACCGTGTACCAGGCATAGCCAGATGCAGGGTATTTCAGGGGCTGTTGCTCCTGCATCAGCTGTTCGGTGGGATGTAATAAATGACGGCCAGATTACCGTCGTCATCAACAATGCCGACCTCACGGCCAATGCGCCCATCATGAGTTTCCAGGCGTTCTTCAGGATAGGTAAAAAATCCATGCTCATTGCAGTCGGCCAACACCCCATCTATGTCCGCAATGTCGAGGACGATGGCTGCCCGCCGTGGATGCTCTTGTGGGGTTATCTTAATACCACGTACTTCGGTTAAAGCCATGACTCTTGGCTGGTCCCTGGTGCTCAATACGGCAAATTTCAGCTTCGCCTGTTTATCGATAGCAAATACCGGGTAACTGTATGAGTCCGACTCAGAGTCATCAATGAAATCGACGCACAGGCCGAGGATATCGCGATAGAGTATCAGTGCCCTGTTCAGATCGGTCACGATAAAATTTGCACGCTGAAAACGGACTGCTCGTGATGTAGATTCGGTCATGACGGATCCTCATCAGTCATCGGTTTGCTGGCAAGCAGTTGATTCAGCTCGTAAAAGTAGCCATCCGGGTCGAACAGCGATACGCCAAGGAAGCATTTCAATTCTCCGTCAGCACCTTCTACAGACCATTCATGTGGTTGGGCGTGAATATGCGTGCCAAGTTTTTCGGCACGTCGATGTGCTTCGCTTACATCATCCGATGCAACAACAAAGGTTGGATTACCATAGGTGACACCGGTGGGAATCTCAGTTGGTGCCGGCAGCTCCGGCTCGACCCATTGCAGCAGGCCGATCATGCCGATGACGGGGTCATCAGCCTGCATGATGACCAGATGTGTTCTATCACCGGCTTTACCGGCAGCCATGCCGTTGCCAGACAGTACTATTTCATTGTCATAGTAACGGGTCATACCCATGACTTCAGAATACCAGTGGGCTGAGGTCTCAATGTCACGGACGATCAGGGTGGTTCGTTTGACAATATTTTTCATATTTATTGTCCGTTCTATGTGGCTGCAAGTGTTTCTACGATTGTCACCTCGACATCGGCTATTCCGTCACGCAACTTTTTGGTTTCCTGGTATTCAGTTGAATCCCAGAACTGCAGAATTGAATGCTTGTCAGGCCATTCTGAAATGACCACAGAAGCACCGGACTCCAGAGAGCCTTCCAGTACCTCTGCTCCCTGTGCCCGAATAAGATATCGACCACCAAACTTTTCAACGAGCTTAGCAGCTGCCGGAGCGTATCCCTGCAAAAAGGCATCCCGGGCTTTTACTTTTGCAAAAACGATCATGTATGCGGCCATTCCTTCAGTCCTTTCCAGAGCGGGCAATATTTACGGCATCGATGAGTTGTTGTGTGTCGATGTTTGCGGCATGTTCTCGCATATCCGCAAGTCTTTTCGTCATGGTCTCGAGTTGTTCGATCGAGAGTCCCAGGCCGTGTGTAAATGAATCTGTGAGATATACTTGACGATCTCGCAGGGTATCCATAATCATCTGGCCTTTATCGGTCAAAGTGACCAGCGGTGAACGGCGATGATCGGGATTTGACAGCAACTCGACGAGATTCTGTTTGAGCAGTCGGTTCACGGTCTTGCGGGTACTTTGGCGGCTGATACCGATGCGCCTGCCAATTTGAGCAGCTGTCATCGGTTGGTGTCGAATTGTTGCGATCATCTGCCAGCGTGCTGTCGACACCTCCAGATCCTTCGAAAGCTGATCGGCTGTCAGCAGTAACTGGCCGTTCAATCGAAAAATCTCACCGACCAGACGTTGAAATGTGCGAACAAACTCGGATTCCGGCATCACCTTGTCGGCTGGCTCTTTGCCTGTACGGCCCATTGAGTTCATGAGTGATCCATTATTTAGCTTATTTGACTGTTCCTGAAGCGTTGCAGTATCGACGTCTGGTCCGGAAAGCCTTTACCGGACTTGATGTAAAAAACTTGGTCATGGGGCGGCAGGATCCTAGCGCGAGATGCCAAATCGACAGAAAGGTCACATATTGACACACAGTTGTCAAAGTTTTAAAGTCTTTCGCGATCTTATTCCGCTGTCAATAGTTAATAATTGAGCACGGTCTGAGTTTACATTCAACCTGCTTTCGCCAAGGATGAAATGTTGGTGTCGGTACGAAAGCAGGCAGAGAGTATTCGGGATGTGCCTATCTCGGTCGCAGCCTTTTCCAATGAGGACATCAAAGAACTAGGGCTGACGAGCATAGAAGACATTGCACTTCTCACGCCCGGTTTCTCATTTACTTCGGCATTTGGTCGTCAGCCGGGTTCCGATCGACCGACCATGCGCGGTATCAGCACCGTGCAGAATGGTGTTGCCAACGCGTCGGCAGTTGCCTACTTTGTCGATGGCATTTACCTGGGCGGTTCGCCGCAATCGACTGAATTGAGCAATCTTGAACGTGTGGAAGTCATGCGTGGTCCGCAGGCGGCCCAGTTCGGTCGCGGCACTTACATGGGCGCTATCAACTATATCACCCGTAAGCCCAGCGATGTATTGGAAGGAGAGTTGGAAGCCAGTGCCGGCGATGATGGTTACGCCGCAGGAACCGGTTGGATCAGCGGCCCGTTAACTGACGGACTTTCCTTTTATATGGGGGCGGGGTTTGACACCTTTGACGGTCAGTATACAAATCAGCGAACCGGGGAAGATGTTGGCGGTGAAGAGACCATGAACTTGACGGGTAAGTTGTTCTGGGCGCCGACAGATAATGTGGATGTTTCATTCAAGCTGGGCTACCAGGAAACGGATGACGACCATTTTGTCATCTATTTACAGCCGCGTAGTTTGAATAACTGTTGCTTCCGCAATGATGCAGCTCCCCGGGCGCGTGAATATTACCAGGGAGAAGCGGTGCCGGATGAGAACAACGTCAATCTGGCTACGGACCTCCTGGATTTGGCGGGTGGATCCGGTGTAGAACTCGAGAGAACACTGGCAGCGATGAGCATTAACTGGCAGATCAACGATCGCATGAGGCTGACCAGTCTGACCGGATACGTGGATGATGAAGTTCAGACCGGTCTGGACAGTTCTTATGCCGGTTATGATCCGATTCCTTTCGGCTCTTTCAGGGGCGCGTTCTATATGTATGACGAGGACGAGCAGAGCGATTTTTCCCAGGAACTCCGTCTTGACTTTGACATCACCGAAGGTGTTCATCTGACATTCGGTGGCTACTATTACGAAGGTGAAACCAAGGAAGGAGTGAGTTTGTCCATCGATCCTGTTGACCTTGAGGTGGGACCAAACCCCTTTATTGACTCGCGAACCATAGAAGATATCGAGAATATGGCTGTATTCGGAGGGGTCAATTGGCAGATTAATGATCGCTGGAATGTCGGTTTGGAGTTGCGTTATGCTGAAGATGAAATCAGCGTAAAGGAAGTTGCTGACGATCCGGCAGACCCGATCGAGGGTTGTGATTCCCGAGCTAGCCTGTGTGAGGATACTTTTGAGAGTTTTACGCCTCGTCTGACTGCACTTTATCAGTTAAACGACGCCGTTAACCTCTATGCCAACGTAGCCCAGGGTACCAAGCCAGGAGATTTTAATTCCGATGTTCCGGATCTCCCGGGTGGTGGTCCGGACGAGAGCTTCCGGGCCGTGGACGAGGAAGAGGCCTGGAATTACGAGTTAGGTGCCAAGACATTATTCTGGGATGGTCGCGCTAGTGTGAATGTGGCGGGATTTTATCTCGATGTGCAGGATCAGCAACTGACACAGGTAATCGAACTGGGCGGTGGACTGACCACGTCGATTCTGGCGAACGTCGGCGAAACTGAGGTCTGGGGCATTGAGTTCGAGAGCCTCGTGAATTTAACTGATGAGCTGTCAGCGGGCTTGACATACGCCTGGACGGATTCGGAGATCAAAGAGCGTATCAGCACGGATGAAGCCGATCTGCAGGGCAGTGACGGCAGTTTTGCTGATATCCAGGCACTCGGTAACGTTTCCGGCAAAACATCACCGCGTGTCCCAGAGAATCAGTTCAGTCTGTTTGCCCGTTATCAGCGTCCGATGGGCGCCGACGGGTCATGGTATGTCACTGGTAACTGGGCATATGAGGAGAGCAAGTTTTCTCAGGAACACAACCTGATGGAGACCGGCGATCGTAATATTGTAGGTCTGCGGGCCGGTATTATCATGGGGCAATGGGAGTTTTCCGTCTGGGGCAAGAATATTTTTGATGATGACACGCCCGTCGACGCCCTTCGTTACATCGACAGACGTTCAGGCACTTTGCCCAGTTGTACGACTTTCCCGAGCGCCGTTGCGTGCGGTGGGTCCAGCACCAGTCCGCGAAGCTTCGCTATGACCCTGCCGCGCCAGGACCAGTGGGGCGCGACTGTCCGCTACCGGTTCGGGGGTTAGGTCCCGGTCCATGCATTCATTGGTAACTGCCCTCGGCATCGCCAGTTTACTGGCGATGTCGGGGCCGGTTGCAGTCGGGGGGCAACTCGATACCGATCTGCTGCGATTCCTGGACTGGTTCCCGGGTGAGTACGACAATCACGAGCAAGTCTGGCAACAAGAGCTCGATGGTGCCGAGCATGTGCTCGAGCATCTGCACCATATATTTGCCCCGGTTTCGGTACCGGCAGTCGGCGACAACATCTTCTTTGTTCAGCAATACCTCGACGGTGACCCGCAAAAGGTCTACCGGCAACGTTTGTATAGAATCGATCGGGATGATGAAGAGCAGGCGATACGCCTGACCATTTTTTCGTTTCGCGACGAACAAAAGTATCGTGGCGCATATCTGCAGCCTGCAATCCTAGCAGGCCTTTCCAGTGACGATCTGGTAGCCCGGCCCGGTTGTGAAGTGTACTGGACTTTCGTTGGCGACTACTTCAAAGGGTATATGAAAGAACGAGCCTGCAATTTCGTGTCAGAACGCAGCGGTAAAAAAATATTTATTACGGACGATCTCCGCCTGACATCGGATGAGATCTGGATTCGTGACGAGGCGTTCGACGCCGATGGAAATCGCATTTTCGGTAACGTAGACGGCATTCATCACAAGAACCGCAAGGTGCGTTATTTCACGGGTTGGGGTGGTGTCAAGATTGCCGGGCCGGGGGCGACCGAAGATGATGACGAGTGGCATTTCGTCCAGCGGTTTGTGATTCACAATGAAGGACAAATCGTTCCAATCGTTGGGGAAGACGGTCAGTCGAGTGGTTACTCGATGCAACTCGCTTTCCTGACATATCAGAACACCAGCCGGCCGGTCCTCAAACTTGGCCTGATCGACGATAAGACCGGTAAAACCATTTCCTATAGCTGGGCCAACCCGGATGCAGAGATGATCGGGTTAAATCTGCGTTGGGCGCAGGTTGGATTGACACTGAAGCCGACTGAGACCGCCTTCGGATATACTATTGACCAATGACGCGGTGTAGCCTTTACAGGTTTGTGATTCTGCCTCTGCCTCTGCCTCTGGTCTTTGCGCTGCTCCAATGCACAACACTGGCTTCAGCGGATTCCTCATCGGCAATCGATGGCTGGCAGGAAGCCGTACTCAGCGTCCGCGATATAGATCGCTGGGTCGATGTTCTGGAAGATGTCGCGGCGTGGGAAGTCATTCATAGCGGAGCATCTTCCCGGGCGTGGATGGATGCCTGGGACGTTGATCCGCAAGCTATTGCTGAAGAAGTGGTGTTGGCTAATCCGGGCAGCGACTCGGGTTTTATCAGGCTGGTCAGTTTTGTCGGCACTGATCAACAACTGATTCGCTCGAATGCACAAACCTGGGAAACCGGTGGCTGGTTCGATGTGAACGCAAGAGTACTGAATCTGGATCGGCGCTTCACGGAGTTGCAAAAACGCGGGTGGTCGGGTTATGCCGATCCGGTCAAATTGCAGTTCGGGCCGTTTACAGTCAACGAGTGGCTTGCCCGCGGACCGGACGGGATTGTCTTCGCGCTGATCGAACGCATTGAGCCACCGCTCGAAGGTTGGCCGGCGTTGCTCAGCATCAGCCGCTTGTTCAACGCTACGACAATAGTCAATGATCTGAACGCCTCGCTGGACTTCTACGTCAACAGGTTGGGGTTCAGGGTTTATCTCGAGTCCGACGGTTCAAGCCCGGAGGCCGGTCCAAATGTACTCGGATTGCCGCACAATCTGGCCGGCGAAATTCCACGCCGGGTTCGGATTGTTCATCCGCAGGGTAGCAACGATGGTTCGATCGAACTGATCGAGTTTGATGGGGTAATCGGCCGTGATTTTTCAGCCCGTGCCAGGCCGCCGAATCTCGGTATCCTGATGCTGCGGTTCCCGGTGCGGGATATTACGCAGCTGGCCCGGGATCTGCATGCGCGTGGCGTGACGATCGAGTCACAGCCATACCTGTTGGAATTGCCGCCCTATGGAGATATCCGCATCATGTCGATCCGGGGTCCCGGTGGTGAAATTATCGAATTTTTTGAGCGGCAGCTACCCGGCACGACCAGCGAATCCGTCAATGCATTAATCGACCTGATGGTCGGTGAGTTTCGTTCGAAGCCCGATGAGGGCGGCGGTGACGATCAATTTGAATTGCTCGTGGATCGCCGTGCTGTCGTCAATGTTCCTCACCTGGGTCGTCACGTTGTGTATTGGCAGCTGAACACGGGTGAAGATGAGCGGGTTTATCGGCAGCGATTGCTGGTCTTCGAGTTTGTGCCGGAACGCGATGCGATTGTGCAGACAACCTGGTCGTTCCGCGAACCGGATAACTTTGTCGATGCATTCAAAGACCCCCAGCGCCTCGCGGCGATCAGCCTCGATGATCTTGAACGTACTCTACCGGTCGGTTGTGAGCAGAACTGGCGACCGGCAGAGCAGGGGTGGGCAGCACTTCTAAAGGCTAAAGACTGTCGTGTCTGGTCTGAACGCCGGAAGTCATGGCGGCTGATCGAAGCTGAAGCCAAGGTGACGGCTGAGGCCTATTGGCAGGCTGAGCGTGGCTTTGACGATACCGGCAAGCAGGTATTCGGTACTCCGCCGGGACAGCTCTACAGACTCGATCGAGCGTCTGCCATAAAGCACTGAGTATGCGTGTACTATGACGGCTGTACGGCACAAGTCGAGTGTCGCCGGCCGGTTCTTTTGCCGCCTGCGGCAGAACGGGAATGCAGCAGGAGGACAGAGCGTGAGTAAGAAAAAGTTTCCGGATTCTCGTCTACTATCGGATCACACACCGTTATCGCGCCGTGACCTGATCGGTTCTGGACTGGGCCTTGCAGCACTCGGCGCTGGTCGTGCAAACGCAGCAGGGAGTCAGGATCGGGTAATTGAACAAACTACACCGCGTGCACCATTCAACAATTTTCGTGATTACCTGTCGGCTTTGGAGGCCAATGGATTGGTGGTGCGAATTCCCCGTGTCGACCAGGATGCCTATGAGGCGACTGCATTGTGGCACCGATTTCGCGATCAGCACGGTATGAATGGTGCGCCAACCCTGGTTTTCGAGGAACTGCGTATCAATGGCAAGTGGGTCCGCGGTCCGCTGATCGTGAATGAAAGCGGACACCTTTATGCAGAATGTCTGGCATTCGGTCTTGAACCGGTTGATGAAGGCCCGATCAGCAAAGAGCCGTTTGCCAGTTATCGTAAGGCTCGGGATTATCTTGAAGGGGTTGTCGCCGCTAACGACGGTCGCTACCCGTCGATAGCGCCGGTTGAGGTATCAGCTTCTGCTGCACCCTGCCGGGAAGTCATTCGTACCGGTGACGATGTCGATCTGACGGTTTTTCCATTCATTCAGTGTAATCCCGGTGACGCAGGTCGCTATATCAACACGGGTATGGTGTTTACCCGGCATCCCAAGTACGGCACCAACTTTGGCACTTATCGCTGTCACCTGCGTGGCCCGCGCGAGATCGGCCTGAATACCGAACCCGGGCAAACCGGTTATACGCAGTTGATGTCGGCCCGGCAGAGAGGGGAGAAGGTCGCCCGTGTTTCGATCGCATTAAGCCCGGATCCGTACCTGTGGATGGTGAGCGGCAACCGCCTCGTTAACCGCAGGGAGGGACCGGTGGATGAAATCGCCGTAGCCGGCGGTCTGGCCGGCAGGCCGGTCGAGGTCGTCAAGAGCCTGACCAATGAACACTTGGTTCCGGCACATGCGGAAATGATCATCGAGGGGGAAGTTCCGCTTGATGATCGTCGTCCCGAAGGGCCCTATGGGGAGATGGCGGGTTACCAGGGTGCGTACAAGGAAGAACAATTCTGGATGCGCGTAACTGCAATCAGTCATCGCAGAACCCCGTGGATCATGAATAATTTTACCGGTGCGCAACGGGGCACACTGATGGCGGCTGGTCACGCATTGCCTTTGTATGCCCTGAAGAAAGAAGTGCCCGCGGTGGTCGATTATTTCAGCGATAATCGTGCCGTCGGTGTGACCTTTGTCAGTATTCGCAAGACGCGGCCTCATCAGGGCCTGGAGATCGCCCGGCGGATTGCGGAGAAGAATTACTTTGCCAAGATTGTCGTGGTAGTTGACGAAGATCTCGATGTCACCAGTCAGCAACAGATGCTCGCGGCACTCGGCACGCGCTGGCAACCGGCCCAGACCACGCATATCTATGAGTCGATGAACGGATTGCCGCTGGATCCCAGCGCCGTTCGCCGCGGCCGGACCAGTAAAATAGCGATTGATGCGACACGCCAGTGGCCGCAAGAGGGTGGCCCGAAAAGATTTCCGCCGTTAAACCGGGCATTGCTTGAATCCGGTGCACCCGATGCACTGGCGAATGTTGACCGGCGTTGGGGTGAGTTAATCCGGAACTGGCGCGTAGGCTAGTGTGGGAGCGGCTTCCAGCCACTCCCGCAGCTTTATTTTTTTCGGACATGGAAAAATGTCACGCTGTCGTGGAAAATAGACGCCTGTCCCGATTGCCCGAAAATTAAAAGGAACACACCATGATCGTCACGACTGAACTCCTGTTTGAGCATGCTTACGGTAATTATGCCGTTGGTGCATACAACATTAATAATCTTGAGCAGGTCATGGGTCTGTTTCGCGGTAATGTCGACAGCAAGGCACCGTTTATCCTGCAGTTGTCCAAGGGTGCGCGAGGTTACACAGATACGCGCATACTTGAGGCGATGATTCGAGGTGCAGAAGAAGTGTTTCCGGAGGCCATCTTTGCCGTTCATCTCGATCATGGTGATGAAGAAACCTGTTATGACTGCATTGACAGTGGCTTCTACAGTTCCGTCATGATTGATGCGAGTGCCGAGGAGTTTGACGAGAACATTGCGATTACCAAGCGAGTTGTTGATGCGGCACATGCAAAGGGAGTCGTTGTTGAAGCAGAACTCGGTAAGCTGGGTGGTGTTGAGGAGCATGTATCAGTCGATGAAGCCGATGCAAAATTGACGGACCCGAAACAGGTTGAGGAATTTGTGCGCCGTTCGGGTTGTGACAGTCTGGCCTGCGCGATTGGTACGAGTCACGGAGCTTACAAGTTTACCGGCTCGCAAGGTCTGCATTTTGACGTTATTGAGGAAATAGCACGATTACTGCCGGGTTTCCCGATGGTCATGCACGGTTCGAGTTCGGTGCCGCAGGACGAGGTTCAGCGTATTAATGCCGCCGGCGGCCAGATGGCCGGTGCGAAGGGTGTCGACGAGGCGCAGATTTCCAAAGCCAGCAAGATGGGTGTCACCAAGGTGAATATCGATACGGACGGTCGTCTCGTCTGGTGTCGGGTGCATCGAGAAAGCTTTATTGATACTCCGGAGAACTTTGACTTGCGGCCAGCGGGCAAAATCTTCATGGCCGAGTACGCAAAATACATCATGCACAAGAACGAGGTACTCGGTAGTGCCGGGCAGCTGGACGGAGTGCGTGCGCTGATCGATCAGAAAGCTGCTTAACGTACCGTCAAGTTATTTCTCGTCGCCAATGACCTTCTTGAAGTATGTCCAGCTGGTCTCATTCGGCCGCTGGTCATCGAGTGGTGGTGGCGCGTCATAGCCGGGGTAATGGGTTGCAATCTCATTTTTCATGATGTCAGGTAGCTGCTCATAACTTTCTAGCTTGCGCCCGGCTGTATGGAAGTACACTTCACCGGGGCGGCCGCCCATTTTCATCCACGGCAGCCAGCCGGCGATTCGCACCCACCCGACGCGAATCTCTGCCGTATCACCAGCATCAGACGCCAGATCGGCAGTGTTACCCATGAAATTGAACATTTCGGTTGCATGATATTTGCCGCCTACATAGTGCTGGTAATCGCCGCCAAGGGGATCGTCATAGAACAGCGGTATTGTTGAAGTCAGCCACCATTGGTCACCACTGACAATTATCGGCAGTGAAAAAGGCTTGCCGTCGCGGCCGATCGCAAACATGGGCCGCTGGTTAACCGGGTCATTCGCAACATGGAGCACCCGGACACTTTCACCGGTCCACGGGTTTTCCCATTGATCAAGCACTGCGCCGGTTTTCGGGTCGCGGTATAGCAGGATTTCCTTGCTGACCATGCGAAAGTCAGTGCCTTTGTCCGGATCGTTAACCGTGCCGCACTGGCGAATATTCATGCCATCAACACGAAACAGCAGTCGGTCCGGCTCGCCGGGGGTGCGGCTGTAGGCACGACCTGTCCAGCCGTAGACTGCCGACTGACCATCTTGCAAAGAACACTGGATACGGCGAAAAGCCTGCATGCTCTCAGCGCCCGGGGCGGGTGGCACCGCCGCATTTACACCGGTTATTAACATCAGCAATATTGTGGCTGATACCAGTCGAAAGCAGAGTGAAGGGCGCTGTTCATTCATGGATTCGTTTCCGTATGAATGCCGGTTAATTTCGGCGGATATGCTAACCATAGGCCAGCTTCCGGCCATCGTCAAAGAATCCTGATGAAGTAGATTTCGCATATCACCTGCAGGACCGGTAGTATGCGAATTTGTCAGGTAAGTGCCTGGTCTGTCGGCTATTCGGTGTTTTATGCGCAGTGTTTTTATCCCATATTTTGTTGCGGCGCTGTTTTTCCTCACAGCGATAAGTGGCTGTGCCTTTTTATATCCCGAGCTTGAGAAGCCAGGGATTCAACTGGTTAGTATTTCACCGCAACAAATTAGTTTCAGTGGGGTTAAATTACGGTGTCGCGTGCGAGTTGATAATCCAAACGATATTTCGATTCCGGTCAAGGGCGGGCAAATTAATCTCCAGATCGAGGGTACTCAGATTGCCCATGGAGCGCTGGGAGATGGCTTTACCGTTGCGGCAGGTGGCAGCGAGTTGGTCGATGTTATTGTCGAGGTCGATTCAGGGGGCAGTTTCGCACTGGCGGTTCAGTTGCTCAAGGCAGGCGAACAAGAGATTGACTACGCTCTGACCGGCTATATCGACATTGCGATTGGTATGCTTGGTCGTGTAAGCATCCATGAGACGGGCAGCATACCCTTGACCGGTAAACCCACTGTGAATAAGGGTGATAGCAGTGTAATCTGAACAATATCCGGGGAATTGGTTTTTTCAAGTATGAAAACAAACATCGATTACAGTGGAGACATGCAATGAGTGTTGCACATAAATGGCTTGAACAGGAACCATGGCCGACCAAGGTTATGCCTAAAGATATGCTGGAAGACCGGATCGAGCGCGTATTGACGCTCACCAATATCGGTTATCTTGGCACGGTAATGAAAAGTGGTGCACCGATCGTCAGCCCGGTTGAATTTTATTGTGACGGGCTTCAGCTATATATTTTTCCGCAGCCGAATAGTCCCAAGCTTAAGGCCATGCAGCGCGACCCGCGTGTGTCGTGCGCGATAGCTAATTCAATGGCCGGCTGGGCCTGTGTTATGGGGGCGCAGTTTTTTGGTACAGCGGTATTGCTTGATGTCGGAACACCGGAATGGGAGCATGGCATGAAGGTTTTCAAATGGCCGGCGTCGTCGTATGAACTGGGTCGTGAACTGACTGAACCACCCCAGGGTCAGCTCATGCGCCTCGATCCCGAGCGTATCGTGTATACCGAGCATCTGAATCGAAAACATGGTTATGCGCCGCGGCAGATCTGGCGTAAGGGTGAGGATGAGGCGAGGGTAGTGCCGGGTGGTAACGTTTGACGCTGACGGCTGTTTTTGTTTCCTGTAATCGGTTCGTTGTGAAGTGGCGTTAGATACCGCTTTTATCCGCTGCTGGGGGCTGGTCTTTCCCTGAGCGGATTTTTTCGCCGTTGACCCCTCTGAAACGCCGCAGGAGCGGCTTTAAGGTTTCAGAGGGGTCAACGGCGAAAAAATCCGGGACAATTTCGTGGTCCGCTGGCCAAACTAATTTCACCGTTCCATTGCATTGTCCCAGGTATTTTGTGTCCGGGTACCCTTCCGAAACCTTAAAGCCGCTCCTGCGGCGTTTCGGAAGGGTACCCGGACACAAAATGCCGACCAGGGAAACCCCATGAAGCGTGGCAAAATATCACTCAAAGGACACCTGCTCGTAAGTGACTGAAGTTAATGGAACATCATTGGTCTGACACTATTTTTCCGTTGTACCGGTATCCGAAATACTGGGCAGAGTGTTTTGGCGCGGCACCGTTCCTGCCGATGAATCGCGCCGGGATGGATGAGCTCGGTTGGGATTCATGTGATGTCATCATCGTGACCGGTGATGCGTATGTCGATCATCCCTCGTTCGGGATGGCCATTATTGGTCGTCTGCTGGAAGCACAGGGGTTTCGTGTCGGTATCATCGCGCAACCGGATTGGCAGTCAAAGGCGGCATTCGAGGCGCTTGGTCGACCAAACCTGTTTTTTGGCGTGGCAGCCGGCAACATGGACTCGATGATCAACCGCTATACGGCAGATCGAAAGTTGCGTTCGGATGATGCCTACACCCCCGGTGGTGTAGGCGGGCGACGCCCGGATCGCTGTGCGCTGGTCTACGCGCAGCGCTGTAAAGAAGCATTTGCGGAGGTGCCGGTCATACTCGGTGGCATCGAGGCTTCACTGCGGCGTATCGCGCATTACGATTACTGGCAGGATAGTGTACGGCGGTCGATCCTGATCGATGCGACAGCCGATATATTGTTGTATGGCAACGCGGATCGGGCAATCGTCGAGATCGCGCACCGTCTCAGTCGCGGCGAGCAGCTCGAGGATATTACCGATGTGCGGGGTAGTGCATTCATTCGTCGTGACACACCTTCCGGCTGGACGGAAATAGATTCGACAAGAATTGATCGGCCCGGAAAAATAGACGCCATCGTCAACCCGTATATTAATAGTCGCGACATGACAGATGATGAGCAACAGCGACGAAATGCAGCGCTGTACGGTGTCGAGTACGATGCAAACGGTAATCCCGTCAAGCGTCCTCGTAAGCTAGAACCTTTAGACCGGCAAAAAAGTGTTATTCGCCTGCCATCATTTGAGAAGGTTCGCGCAGATCCGGCTCTATATGCCCATGCGAACCGTGTATTGCATCTCGAGACAAACCCGGGCAACGCGCGAGCACTCGTGCAAAAGCACGCCGAGGTCGATCTGTGGCTGAATCCGCCACCCATCCCGCTGACTACCGAGGAGATGGACTATGTATTTGGCATGCCTTTCGCTCGGGTACCGCACCCGGTGTATGGGACTGACAAAATTCCGGCCTATGAGATGATCCGGTTCTCTATCAACATCATGCGCGGTTGCTTTGGTGGCTGCACATTTTGTTCGATTACTGAACACGAGGGGCGGATCATTCAGAGCCGGTCAGCTGAATCAGTACTTGACGAGATCGAGGCAATTCGCGACAAGGTTCCCGGTTTTACCGGGGTGATATCAGATCTGGGCGGCCCGACTGCAAACATGTACCGGATTGCGTGCCAGACCCGTGCGATAGAGGCGGCATGTCGCAAGCCCAGTTGTATTTATCCGGGGATTTGCCAGAACCTGAATACCGATCATTCAGCTTTGACAAAGCTGTACCGAGATGCGCGCCAGATCAAAGGTATTAAGAGAATATTGATTGCATCCGGTCTGCGCTATGACCTGGCAGTCGAGGATTCCGAATACGTCCGCGAGCTTGTCATGCACCATGTCGGTGGTTATCTGAAGATCGCACCGGAACATACCGAGCAAGGTCCGCTCGAAAAGATGATGAAGCCCGGTATCGGTAGTTACGATAAATTTAAAAAACTTTTTGACAAGTATTCGACTGAAGCGGGTAAGGAGCAATACCTGGTGCCGTATTTTATCGCGGCGCATCCGGGTACGACTGATGAAGATATGCTGAATCTTGCTTTATGGATCAAGACGAATGGATATCGTGCCGATCAGGTGCAGGCTTTTTATCCATCGCCTTTGGCCAGTGCAACCGCGATGTATCACTCGGCGAAGAATCCGCTGCGCAAGGTTACTTATAAGAGTGCCACCGTTGAATTACCTAAAGACCCGGAGCAGCGCAAGCTGCATAAGGCTTTCTTGCGTTATCACGATCCGCATAATTGGCCTCTGCTGCGGACGACACTCAGGAAAATGGGTCGTGCCGACCTGATTGGCGACGGGTCAGGGCAACTGGTGCCGGCTCATCAGCCTGATGAGGATGGTGATTATCGTTCGCCACGACGGAAGAATTCAGCCGGCGGCCGTCAACGGAAAAAAACGCTGACCCAGCACACCGGGTTGCCGCCGCGTGAAACCGGAACGGGTCGAGGTAAGGGGTCGCCTCGCCGTAATCGGACCCGATGAAGGGCTTCTGAG
>NZCC01000012.1 GCA_002688175.1 Chromatiales bacterium | reverse complement strand
GGCGTTTAGCAGGTCTGTTGCTCGGCTATAATTTAGGTCGTATCAGCAGCTACATGATCGCTGGTGCCTTGGTGGCCGCTGTCTGCTCGGGACCTGGCAGGGGATCTATCTGTGGGAGCATCGAACGGCCGGTCATAACAGGCGTATGGTTGTGACGGTGATCGGTGAGTAACGACATTGATCCGGCATTCTTTCGTGCGCGATTGATTGCGCTGCGCGCCGATATATTGAAAGTCAGTGAAACGGGTGATCAGGCGGCTCAGACCGTTGAACTCGACCAGGCAAAGGTGGGTCGTTTGTCACGCATGGATGCGCTGCAGGCGCAGGCCATGTCACTCGAATCAAAACGACGCAGGGAAATTCACCTGCAACAAATTGCTGCCGCGCTAACCCGGATCGAGAATGATGACTACGGGCGATGTATCGACTGTGATGAGACCATAGCGCACCGACGCCTTGAGTTTGATCCGGCGGTGGTGCGCTGCATAAAGTGCGCCGATAAAAATGAGTCCTAATATGGTTATGCGGTACTTGAATTTCGCTGTTTGCATGTGTTGATTCATGCAAGGACCCCATCTTGAAAGATGACGCTCAGGTTACAATCTTTTACTATAGTTATATTTCCTTAGGGGTGGTCGGTAAGGCCTGAGACCTGGTTGCAGGGACCCTTAGAACCTGATCCGGTTAATACCGGCGTAGGAAGAGGTAGCATGTTTCGTACTTCCCACCGACCGTCGTGATCCGGGTTTCTAGTTAATTCAGAGATCCTGAGAATGCGTCGAAATTCCAAAGCAAGAGTCATTATTGGTTGTTATCTGGCGGGCTTCGCTATAGCTGCCTTTATCCCGACGGTATGGGCCACTGATGAACTCGTTGTATCAGCCTTTCGAGAGACCGGTCCTGAGCGGTTAGCTGCGAGTATCACCGTACTTGACAGCGAGGTTATCAGCCAGTCAACCGTCCAGCACTTTGAAGAACTCATTGACCTGGTGCCCAACCTGAACTATTCCGGCGATGGTAACCGTGCGCGCTATTTACAGATCCGTGGCATCGGTGAACTCGAGCAATACCAGGGTGCGCCGAATCCTTCCGTCGGTTTCATCATCGATGATATTGATTTATCCGGTCTGGGCAGTGCTGCAACCTTATTCGATGTCGAGCAGATAGATGTTTTACGCGGACCGCAGGGAACACGTCACGGCGCCAATGCCCTTGCCGGGCTTATCTACGTAAAATCTACAGACCCGGCTGATGCCTTTGAGTCGCGCATTGAAGCTACGGTCGGCAGCGATGACACCACGGCACTTGGCGGTATGCTGAGCGGACCCATCGGTAACAACTCCGGCTATCGACTCGCTGTGCAGAAATATGAGAATGACGGTTTTCAGCGCAATATCACCCTCGGTCGTGACGACACCAACGATAATTCCGAGCTGACGGCGCGGGGCAAGCTGCGTTTGCAGCCGGGTGAAAACTGGCAGCTGGATCTGACCGGCCTGTATGTCGATATCAACGATGGGTATGACGCCTGGGCCGTCGATAATAACGGCTCAGTGACTTATGCCGACAAGCCGGGCAAGGATGGCCAGGAGACTACGGCTGGTTCGACCAGGGTGACGGGGGAATTCGGTGATTTTGCGACGTTCGTCAGCATAACGAGCTTTGCCAATACAGAATCGCTGTTCAGTTTCGATGCCGATTGGGGTAGTGATGCATTTTGGGATACACCGCAATTTGGCAATTCAATTTACGATTATTTTTCAACGACCAATCGTGATCGTGACACCGTCAGCCAGGAATTCAGATTGGTTTCGGGTCCGGCAAGCAAGTTGTTCGGATACGCCGACTGGCTGGTCGGTCTTTACGGCCTTAATCTGGATGAACGAATCGATGTCATCGATTTTGGCCGTGACGATTTCTGGTGCATCGTTCCATGTGTGACACCGTTTGCCAGTGCGTTCGACTCGGACAGCCGGGCGGTGTTTGGCGAACTTGGTATACCCTTCGGTGAGTCTTGGCAGCTCGATGTCGGCCTGCGTTGGGGATCATGGCAGGCCGATTATGCAGACGCCAGTACAACTTTTTCGCCGGATGACGACCTGTGGGGCGGACATGTCAATCTGAGTTTCCAGACCACGGATACGACGATGATCTTTGGCCGCATTGCTCGAGGCTACAAGGCCGGCGGGTTTAATCTCGATGCGAGCGCACCCGCGGACAAAATAATGTATGCGAAAGAGACATTATGGAACTACGAGGCCGGCGTTAAATATCTGAGTACAGACCGCTCGTTACGTGCAGATCTTGTCGTATTCAAGATGGATCGCGATGATATGCAGGTTAAAGTGCCGGTACAGGATGCAACCGGCAATCCGATTGCATTCTCATTTTTAACCGACAATGCGCAAGAGGGAAGAAATCAGGGCATTGAGGCCAGTGTCGATTGGCACGTGACCGAGGCCTGGAGCCTGTTTGGTGCTTTCGGTTTACTGGATGCCGATATCAAGCGTTTCGATTACATTCGGGATCTCGAGGGGCGCGATCAGGCGCATGCCCCGGCTTATAACTTTGCGCTGGGTGCGCAATGGCAACATGAACACGGCTGGTTCGCACGGGCAGACATGACGGGCAAGGATGAGTTTTTTTACGACTACAGTCATGATCAGAAATCGACAGCCTACGAACAGGTTAATCTGCGCGTTGGCAGGGAGTGGGGCGACTGGTCCTTCTATCTGTGGGGGCGTAATATTTTTGATGAGACCTACTACGTGCGCGGTTTCTACTTCGGCAATGAACCGCCAAACTTCCCGAATCGACTCTATACACAGGCCGGTGATCCACGCCAGGTTGGGGTAACGCTGAACTGGGAATTTCAATAACGGGACGAGGCAAGCAACATCATGATGATAACGGTCGAATTAAGCATGTACCCGCTCGACGCTGACTATAAGCCGGCGATCCGTGCATTTATCCACAAACTGAGTGCCTGTGATGGGCTCGAAACCGTCACCAATCAGATGAGTACCCAGGTACGGGGAGAATTTGATGATGTAATGCCGGCTATAACAGCTTGTCTGAAACAAAGCATGAGCGATAACGACAAGGTTGTATTCGTCACCAAGTTTCTGAACAGCGGGCTCGATATCGCGCAAACGCCCGATCTTGTATGACCTGATTGACAACGTATTCGCAGCGGCCGTGGCCATGTCGCCATGGGAGGCCATCGCCGTGCTGCTGGCCGTCGCTTATCTCGTCCTTGCCATCCGGCAGAATATCTGGTGCTGGGCCATGGCATTCGCTTCAACAGCCATTTATTTCGTGTTGATGTATCGCGCGCTGCTGTATATGGAATCGGCGCTGCAAGTGTTCTACCTTGGTATGGCTGTCTACGGTTGGTATCAATGGCGGCATGGGCCGGGGGCAGATCATTCGCTACCGGTCAGCCGCTGGCCGCCGGCCCGTCATATTATTGCAATCGTTGCGGTGTTGATTGCAACCGTGATCAGCGGTCGTTTACTGAGCGAATACAGTACCGCAGCATTGCCATACCTCGATTCGTTCACAACCTGGGGGGCGATCATCGCGACCTTTATGGTTGCACGTAAGGTGCTTGAAAACTGGTTGTACTGGTTCGTTATCGACAGCGTGTCCATTTACCTGTATTTCAGTCGTGAGCTTTACCTTACAGCGTTACTGTTTGCCGGTTATCTTGTGCTGATCGTCATCGGCTATCTGTCATGGCGTAAAGATCTGCGGGAGTCGCAACCGGCGTGAACCCTGATCAAGTACTTGCAGAGATCGAGTTGCTGGCTGGCGCACGGGTTGTCAGTAAACTGAACAGCGGACCGGTGAGCGACAGTTATCTTATTGAGCACAATGCTGAGCAATTTGTGTTACGCCTCGATACCGAAGTTGCTGCAGCATTTGGGCTTGATCGAAAGGCTGAAGCAGAGGTGTTGGCAATCGTCAGCAGACATGGGCTCGGCCCTGAATTGAAGTATGCCGATTTGCGGCGGGGCATCCAGGTGACACGCTATATCGAGGGGCGGGTATGGACGGAGACCGACCTGCAGGATGAAGGTCGCATCACCAGGCTCGCTGAACTATTGCGGCAACTGCATGCGCTTGATTCAGACGGACAACCCCTGAATTTGAATGCCAAAGTCGATAACTACGCAAGGATTATCGGCACAGCGGAAGGGCGTGAGTTGGCTGAAGAAACACAGCAATTATTAGCAAGGCTCAATGAGCAGTCGGTATCGCAATGTCTTTGCCATAACGATGCAAACTGCACAAATCTCATTGATGGTCAAACGCTGAAATTGATTGACTGGGAGTATGCTGCCATCGGTGATCCAATGTTCGACCTTGCAGTGATCGCTGAACATCATCAGTTCGATCAGCAGCAAACTGATACGTTACTCAATGCATATTTCAGCGAAGTGCATGAAGAGCATATGCAGCGATTGCATGGCTATCGGTCACTTTACCTGCATCTGCTGGTGTTGTGGCTGGCTTCAGTTGAGAAGCTGGGTAAGCCCGGTGCTGAACAGCAGGTACTGCTTCAGCAGGCATGGCATCGATTGCATGAAACCGGGGTTGATTAACTACGAGCAGGAAATTACCAAAACTTTCAGGGATAATTATGCCCGAAGTGCCCCGGTAGCTCAGCTGGATAGAGCGTCCGCCTCCTAAGCGGAAGGTCCCAGGTTCGAATCCTGGTCGGGGCACCATAAGTAACAGGCCGGGTAAATCCCATGCTGACATACTTAAAAAAGCTGCCACAGGCTGCGTTGTGCGTGCTGGCCCTGCTGGCGGCGGATGTAGCACCGGCGACAGAGCAGAGCTTGCTCTACGTCGCTCGTGCTCCCAGGGATCGCACTGGCTTTCGAACTCTTGCGCCCTCTATCGAAGTTTTCGATATTAATCACGGGCATGCGCTGATCAGGGTGATTCCATTGGACGCACCAACCGGAACCAGCCCGGTATTGCATATCCGCGGCATCACAGCGAGTGCAGCCAGCAAAATGCTCTATATATCGCACTATGGCAGTTACAAGGATCTGCGACCCGGCCGCCCGCTGTCAGGTCATGTGCTGGCACTGAATTTGGAAACCGACCGGGTGCTGTGGAATCGTGCCTATCCGTCATCGGTGGATCGTGGTGCTGTGACTCCGGACGGCAGCAAGCTGTTTATGCCTTCCGGCGAACTTGCCGCCACACCTTTTTTCTACGTGATTGATGGCGCCAGCGGTGCGGAGCAGCCGGAGCAGCGCATCACTGTTGCGCCTCATACGCATAACACGGTGATTACACTGGATGGCTTACGGGTTTTCATGACCGCCTTCGGCGGCTTCGGTAACCGGAATTTCGAACCCTTTATCCATGTTGCTGACACGCGAACGCAACAGGTAGTGGCGAAAATAGGACCCTTTGCGGCACATATTCGGCCTATTACCATCAATGGTGCAGCGAACCTGGTCTTTGCCTGCGTGAATAATCTGATCGGCTTTCAGGTGGGCGATGTCGCTAGCGGCAAAGTGTTGTATACCGCGAGCGCACCGGTTGAAAAGAATGCAAAGTCGGGGCACAAGGCAGATGTCAGTCATGGCATTTCACTGACGGCCGACGAAACGGAAGTCTGGGTTGTCGATCAGGTGCATTCGGGCGTTCATGTTTTTGATGTCAGCGGTTTACCCGGATCGCCACCGGTTTGGAAGCAGTACATAGACACCCACGACGGAAGCGAGCAGGACGAGGAGAGTCGATATCTCTACGGGGAGGACGGCATTGTTGGTCAGCCGGGCTGGATCATGTCGAGTATTGACGGCAGGTATTTTTATCCGGAAACCGGCGAAATTATCGATGTAGCTGCAAAGCAAGTGATCGGGCAATTGATTGGTGCGAACGGCCACTACGTTCACAGTCGTTTTGCGCTGGAAGTAGATTTTCGTGATGGCAGGGTGGTGCGAGTCGGGGATCAGCAGGGTGTAGGGCGGGTCGCTGCCGAATGACAAATACTGGTCTGGGTGGGTGACAGCCGGTTGACACCCGCTACTGAGCAATCTTTATGCCCGATATCCTGTCTCGATCTGGCGGTAAAAAATATTCAGTCCGTCACTGTGTTTCTGAAGTTTTGTGCTTGTGCAGTTCGACACTCAGAAGCTCAACCTCGCGCAACGCGGTATCGCGTTCGTCGATGCAGTGAGCGAGTTCCACTTTCATCTTTCGGCGTAACGTCTGCAGCCGTATTAGCTTGGTGTGAGCCGCTTCGATATGCGTGATCGCCTTCGCGCTGTTTACCTTAGTTCTTCGATGTTCACTAAGACGGGACGCCAATAATTCAACTTGTTTTGGATGCATAGCTGATCCTGATTTTTATTATTATTATTCGTTGTTGCCCCTGTATGTTGGGACATATTCGTAATGCTACCAAGTATAGAACAGAACTCAAGGTATTTTACTGGGAGAAACAAGAAACTTTGTTGCATCTAAATCTTATAGGATTACAGGATTACCCCGGCAAAGGTCAGCTAAATCCGCGATAGCGGGTTTTTAATCGGGCAAATCCATGTCCCTGCCATCATAAACAACCAATGGGTTAACCGAATCAGAGCGGGATAGTTATTTCCCCATCTTCGCGCCAATCGTCATGAATGCTTCGGGTACATCCCAGGCATCGAGGAAAATCTCTATCAGGAGTGGTCCGGGACCCGTATGTACATCGGCTTGTGCCAGGGCTGCTTCTAGGTCACCCTCGGTGCGTACCTGCAGTCCAGGTGCTTCACCAAAGACCTCGGGCAGACGATGATAATGCCAGTCCGCAATGTCGTTAAACGGTCCGTCATGAATCACCCGCTCCAGTGTGTAACCGCTATTGTTGATGACTACGACCACACAGGTCTTGCCATAGCGGATGAGGCTGGAGAGTTCCTGTGCGGTCATCTGAAATGATCCATCGCCCAGAATGGCCAGGATGCGTTGCTGTACCGAGGTAGTCGCAAAGCAGGCCCCCAACGTAAACCCCAGGCCGGAACCGATTGATGCCCAGTAGCTTGACACGATGAATCGCACTCCTGCTGGGAACTGTACATAGGCAAGGTTGACCGAAGGGCCACCGTCGGCCAACACGACATCACCGTCTTTAATGAAATGAACGAGCCGCTCATAGAGCCGCTGGTTGGTGAGCTTCTGATCAGACACCGGGTCATACTGATTGCTGGGCTTGTGCGTGAAAATCTGCACGGGTGCCGCCACACTTGACCAGCGGTTTGCGGGCAGCAAAGCACGCAGCGCGGTTAACACCTCGGCGAGTGATGCGTCAGAAACAGTCTCGCCTGCATTGGTGACGCGCCCATCGAAGATAATCACACTCTGTTCGTCCGACGGCGCAGTCGGTGATGCACCCTTGTTGAAATCCGACGGTACCGCACCGAGCCATACGACCACGTCTGCGCTCTCGACATAGTCCCGTACAGCGTCCGGACTGCCCAGGCCCAGGTAAATTCCGATACACCTGGGATGCTGCTCGAGATAATCCGCTTTACCGCTGAACACCGAGGCGACCGGCAAGTCCGTCTCATCAATGAGTGCGAGGACGTTTTCTTCCAGCCCTGCCGAGCGTACTTCGTGCCCCACCAGGACGACGCAGCGATCTGTTGCCGTCATCCGCTCAGCAATCTTTTGCGCCACAGCCGATACGTTCGGGTTACCAGCGGAACTGCCGGCAGGCACCCATTCCCGTGGCGCCGGGCATTGATAAAGTTGCAGGTCTACCGGAATTTCCAGGTATACCGGGCGACACTCTCTGTATGCGCGGCTCAGGAGTTCATCAATGCGAGCCGGGGCCTGGTCAGGATCCTCGAGCAACTCTGCACCGACGGTAATTTCGGCAAAGATTTTCAGGGATGCCGAGTAGTTGTCCGGCAAAATGTGATGCAGGTGCGGTTTGTTGGTATAGGCTTCCCGTTGAGGTCCGCCGCAAATCACCACCATCGGCACCCGTTCCGCATACGCACCGGCCACCGCATTCACCAGGCTGAATGATCCGGGTCCGTAGGTTACGGCTACGGCACTCAGCCCCTTGAGTCGAGCATAGCCATCGGCTGCATAGCCGGCGTTCAGTTCATTACAGGTCGCCACGTGCTCGACATCGCTGGCGGTCAATACGTCAAAAAACGGCAACACGTAATCACCGGGAATGCCGAATACGTGATCGACCCCCAGGGATTGCAGTCGGTGCAGCAGATAGGTAGATATATTCATAGCAGGTATTCTAACGCCAGTGGTGGAAGAGGGTGTCAGACACCCTTTTCCCGACTAGACTAGCGTACCGTCAGGAGGAGACAGCATGCCTTTCAAATTACCCGATCGTCAGGAGCTGCAAAGGCTGGCAGCGGAACTCGGCCGACCACTGGGAGCGGCCCGGGCTGATGCCCTGTTGGAGTACATGCAGCCCTTCGAGATGGGATTTCAATACCTGGACCAGGAAGCGGTCGAATTGCCGTCGGTACGCTATCCATCGCGTACTTTTCATTTCCCGGCGCCGGATGAAAATCCGCTCGGGGCCTGGTATGTGAAAACGGAAATTGCCGGTGCCGCATCCGGGCCGTTGCACGGCAAACGCATCGCGGTGAAAGACAATATGTTCGTCGCCGACACGCCGATGATGTACGGAACCGAATTCCTCGAAGGCCTGGTACCGGAGTTCGATGCCAGTGTCGTAACCCGGGTTCTGGATGCCGGTGCCACCATCGTCGGCAAAACGGTTTGCGAATATCTGTGCATGCACGGCGGCAGCACGACTTCCAGCACGGGTTTCGTGCATAACCCCCACAATCCGGATTATTCGGCAGGCGGTTCCTCGTCGGGAAGCGCCGCACTGGTGGTCGCGGGCGAGATCGACATGGCGCTGGGTACTGATCAGGCCGGCTCGGTTCGTATCCCGGCCAGCTGGTCGGGTGCAGTGGGCATGAAAGCCACCCACGGACTCGTACCGTTTACCGGTGTCGCAGGACTGGAAGCCACCATGGACCACGTCGGACCGATTACTGCAAATGTGGCCGACAATGCCCTGTTACTGGAAGTGCTGGCCGGCACCGACGGGCTGGATAGCCGCCAACGACAACTCAGCGTGCAGCCCTATGGCGAATCCCTGGGTAAACCGGTGACGGGTATGCGGATCGGCGTCGTCCGGGAGGGTTTCGAGCATCCGCATTCGAGCAGCACCGTCAACGAATGCGTGCGCACGGCTGCAGCACGCTTTAAAGAACTCGGTGCGGACATCAGTGAGATTTCCATACCCATGCACTTCCCGGGCATCGCTATCTGGAGTGGGCTGTTGATGGAGCCCGTGTGGCACTCGTTACAGACGGGTGGCGCGCAGTTCAATGCCGATGGTCTGTACTCGCCCGCATTTGTCGATGCGATGCAGGACTGGCAGTCCCGCGTTGAACAGGTACCGGTGAATCTCCTGATGGTGATGCTGTTTGGTCAGTATATGCAACGCTTTGGCGGGCAATATTACGCGCGTGCCCGCAATCTGCTGCCACGGTTGCGTCAGGCCTATGATCAGGCGTTTGAAACCTGCGACCTGTTGCTGCTTCCCACGACGATCACCCAGGCTTCCCGGTTACCTGCTACGCCGGAGGAATTGACCGACGAACACATCATCACCGATTTGTTCGGCACCAGTGGTAACACCTGCCAGTTCGATGCCACCGGGCATCCTGCCCTGTCCATGCCCTGCGGCATGCCCGGGGGATTACCTGTCGGCATGATGCTGGTAGCCAAACCATTTGATGAACCAGCCATCTACCGGGCCGCGTCCGCATTCGAACAAGCCGGCTAAGCAGTGGTGTCTGACACCAATTATGACACCAATTATTTAAGAACTACTCCTCAAGCTCTGCTGCATCGAATATCGCTGCAAACTTTGCCTTGAAACGCGCCGGTGTAAAGCTTTCGGCGGATTCACGGACGATAGAGACCGTGACCCGGGAACCGCGTTCACAAGCGAGTTTCTCGGAGCCTTCGTGCATTTTTTTGACGGCAAAGGTCCGGACAAAATACGGCACGACATGTGAGACTTGTTTGCCGAGCGACATCTCGTTTGCCGGTCCGGATACCAGCAGCATGCGAACCTTTTCCGCGGCGAACTTAGCCTTGATCTTCTCGAGTT
Organism: Chromatiales bacterium; assembly: GCA_002688175.1. Lineage (GTDB taxonomy): Bacteria > Pseudomonadota > Gammaproteobacteria > Steroidobacterales > SMWD01. The sequence continues at coordinate 5,970 of NZCC01000012.1, read as the reverse complement.
CGGGTGCCACGCGGAGCTCTTCCTGAGCGACGAGATCATGCAATGACTGGCAGTTCTCCCGGTCCGCAACGGCCCGCAGGAAATTTGAGGTGCCCTCAATTCCGGCAGGGATTTCTATGAATTGAACGTCCTGTTCGAACTCATCGGCAAGGTACTTGCAGGTTTCATAGGAGCCGAGATGGATGGGGTAGATACGCTCGGCGAACCGGAGCAGTAGTTCGCGTTCATTTTCCATGTTGCGCAGGTTGGCGATGATGCCGCCAAGGCGGGCTCCGGTCCGGTCTGCAAATCGTATGACGGCGCGGGAGATATTACAGGCCGAGAACAGCGCCTGAATCTCGCCGCTGGTGACGATATAAATCTCTTTGGCATGTCCGCGTTTGATCGGCATCGAGAAACCGCCACAGACGACATCGCCGAGGACATCGTAAAGCACGGTATCAAGTTCAAGTGTTTCGTGAACCTCAAGATCGGTCGGTGTCTTGATCGCCTCGGTTACGCCTTTGCCCGCACAGCCTGATCCGGCTTCCGGTCCGCCGCTCTCGGCGCAGAACATTTTCCCGCCGATGGCGGTATTCAGAGGGCTTGCGAACACAACGTCTTCGATGTGGATCGTTTTGCTCTTGAAGTCATTTTTCTTGAGAACATCAAGGATAGCCGGTGTCATTCGGCCCTCGAGTAACAGTCGGGTACTGTCGTGTTTCGGGTCGCAACCGACATGCAGAACCCTGAGTCCTTTGCTGGCGAGCGCGAATGTGACATGAGATGCGGTCATCGATTTACCGATGCCGCCTTTCCCGTATATTGCTATCTGTCTCATGTCGGTGTTATCGGCTCAGTGGATGTATCCGCTCCACCACTCGTAGAGCTGTTCGAAGGTCATGGTTTCGGGTTTCGTCAGTTCGTTCTCACTGTTCATGATGATGGTAGCGAGCTGCCTGTACTGCTCGGCTTCCGTTGAGTCCGGAAAATCTTCAAATACGGTCTTGGTGTCGCCGCCGCATTCCTTGATCAGTTGGCTGAAAGGGTTGATGCTGAGCACGCGCGTACCCATTTTTTCGGCAAAATCATTGACGATGCGTTCCTCGTCTGCGAGGCCGCGCAGGTTGACTATTAATCCGCCGAGTTTGGCCCCCGAGCGGCGCGAGAATCGCCTTACGGCGCCCATAACGTTCGTTGCCTGGTAAAGAGCCTCGAGTTCACCGCTGGTAACCAGGTAGGTCTCTTCGGCATAGCCATCCCGGATCGGCATTGAAAAACCGCCGCACACAACATCACCGAGTATGTCGTAGATCACAATGTCGGGATTAAGCTCTTCGAAAACATGGAGACGTTTGAGCGTCTTGATGGCTTCAATGACACCTTTGCCGCCACAGCCGATGCCCGGCTCGGGTCCGCCGGCTTCGGCACAGAATACCGTGCCGTTGTCGTCAAAAAGCAGCGGAGATTTCAGCAGAATTTCATCGATCTCGATGTCCTCATACTCGAAGTCGTGCTTGGACAGTACTTCCAGTATGGGTTGGGTAAATTGGGTCAGGAGGTTGTGAGTGCTGTCAGATTTTGGATCGCAGCCGACTTGCAGGACACACTTGCCTTGGTTGGCAATCGCGTATGAAAGGTGCGTCGATACGGTGCTTTTACCGATGCCGCCTTTCCCGTATATGGCTATCTGTTTCATAAGAGCAGGACCTGGTGACCATTGAAGTATCTATTGGTTAATACCCTGATCGTCATTCGTATTTTCCACGGCAATATTCGGTTATTATGATCGGTATAGGTGACATAGCATTAAGAAAGACGCATAACATAAGGATATTAAGGATAAAAATAGATTGAATATTTCAGGGTCGAAGCATCCTTTTTTGCAAGATGCTTTGTTGCCGCCTCGGGGTCGAGCCACAGTGACTTGGTGGATGCTTGCGGAGGAACTGTTATAACGCTGAAAATTATCTTGATAAGCCGACTTGGCCAGGTGCCACGGAACGTAAAGCCTGTTTTGCGCCAGGCTTCAGTCAAATTTATTGCATACATTCACGCCTGGCGGCTATGGAATTTACCGGGCGGTTACATCCTGGTTATATTTATGGCTGATATAGTGCAGCACACCAACTCATTTGAATAAATTATAGTGGCAAGATTACGGACAATACGGCACCTGATGCGCGGTCTATTACGCAGGCTCGCGGATCTTTTTCTTAACGGCTTCGGAGGCCGTGAAGGACGGCGATATGAATCAGTGCTTCCAGGAGCAACTTATGCGCCCTGGAATCTTGATGACGAATTTTTGAAGTGCTACCAGAAGATCAAGCAATATACTCTAGTCGATAAATATCGCTGTTTCGAGTTATGGAGATTGGTTGAACAAACAGCAAAACTTGAAGGTGGACTTCTTGAGGTGGGTGTTTGGCGTGGAGGGACTGGAGCTCTGATAGCAAGAAGAGCCCAGCTTGCTCAAATCCAGGCTCCGATCTATTTGTGTGATACCTTTTCAGGAGTGGTGAAATCTGGCGTTAAAGACAGCATGTATCGTGACGGTGAGCATGCCAATACAGGCAAGATGTGGGTTGAAAAACTGGTTCAGAATGAATTCAATTTACCAAATGTGCATATATTAGCCGGTGTGTTCCCTGATGAAACCGGAGCGGGTTTGTCTGAACAGGAATTTCGATTCTGTCACATTGATGTTGACGTCTATCAATCAGCAATAGATATCCTTGAATGGGTATGGCCGAGGCTTGTTCCTGGTGGAGTCGTAGTTTACGATGATTATGGTTTTCCGTACTGTGATGGAATTACACGGCATGTCGATGAGCAAATTGGCCGGTCGGATGCTTTGATAGTGCATAATTTGAATGGTCACGCGCTTATGATCAAGCGCGATTAATTTCTGCAGATGATGCCGTTAAACAGTAAAGAATTACGTATTTTTCCGTATAGTTACGATGTTTCTCAGAAGCATAATCAACTTAAGGTTTTTAATTTGCAGGTGGCTTTGTATGTCATCTGTTTAAGTCTCGCGTAACCCTATGCCCCGCTCAGGCGGGGCATTTTTTCAGTCCTTTCGAAACTAGAGAAGAACGTGTATGGCCGGATCGAAGAAAAAATTCTACTATACAGTCGCGAAAACATTGCACTGGTTTGCCGCATTCATTATCACCTTCAATTTATTGTCCGGCTGGAGACTCGGAGGGTTCCCTCTGAATCAAAAAGAAGTGTTGATTATGATCCACTCGGGAATTGGGGTTACGATATTTGCCCTGATGATTTTCCGTTGGTGGTGGCGCAAAACCCGCAAGCTCTATACGCCACCAGGGTGGAAGAAAAGACCATCTATGTTACTGCAATGGATTTTCTATCCATTGCTATTGATACAACCAGTCATTGGTGTGATACAGGTAGCCTATATTGATTACGAGGTTCGAGCATTTGGTTTCATCAATTTTTCTGCTCTTGCTGCTGATGATGCGAAATTGCATGGGCTATTTCTTCAGTTACATGGACAGACGGCCTGGCTGCTCATTGCGCTTGTTCTCTTGCATGGTCTGGATAGGTCAAGAAGCGCCTTTATATGATTAAGCAGCCTGTAGGAGCAGTGAATCGTCTCGGTGAATGTTCAGGCTGGTAATGCTGGACTTTCCGAGCCTTGTCCTGGCAAATAATAACCAAGGTTGTATGCGAACATCCGGGCTAACCGTGCACACGTCACAAAAATTGAACGTGGAAAGGGGTATTTGGTTAGTTATGGTAAATATCAGACGCTAAAATAATTGGTTCTAGGTACGATTATGAACAATTCTGTGTACCCGGAATCATCTCCGGAGTGATAATTTCGCGAAATAATAAAAATAAAATTTAAGTATGAATCCAATCAAATCTTCTTTTCAGGCAAGAAAAAATCGTGACAGCATAAGATGCCATGAAAAATCAAAGGGGCTCGTTCTGGGGCAGCTAACCGGAAAAATGGGCCCCGCACCCGGGTTGCTTAAGGATCGACGTGAGGCGAATAATCGGCGCCGGGAAAAATCATTGTTTGCTTTTATGTACGGTAATTTTCGTCCACGCAGGCGCCAGAGCAGGCGTAGCGCTGATAACCACCATTATATCTTCGACTGGCACGAATCCCATTTACTCTACGTCGCGCTGGCAATCGTCCTGTTAAGTTGTACTGATGCACTGTTTACGCTAAACCTGTTGGGTATCGGCGCATACGAGGCAAATTTGTTTATGAGTGAAATGCTCAAGGTCGGCGTAGAGCAGTTTTTATCGGTCAAAATTGGCATAACGGTTGTTTCAGTCGTGGTGCTGGTGTTTGCTGCACAAAGCCAATTCATGGGCAGGTTCAGGGTTGCTAGACTGTTGTACATAATTTGTTTCGCCTACGTCGGTCTGATTGTCTATGAACTATTTTTATTCAAACAGATTCTTGCCTAGGAACAGCTCTCTCCTGGTTCGTTGATTCAGGTAGTTTTGCTGCGCCAAATCCGGCACAGCAATCCCTGTTGCCTCAGTCCAGGTTTTATCCTTAAGTCATTCCAGCGTTCCAGTTTCAAACCAACTCGGATACACTAGCTAACCTTGGATGATCATCATACGGTGGTCAGGTACATCCGCGTGGATCCATGGGCACATGAGCCAATCACTTCAGCACCGGTACGCATCGTCACCTTTGTTCGGTGGTAATGCCGCCTACAGGATTCTCGTTATACACATCTGTGGTCCGATGGTCGGTGAGTTGATAGGAGAAGCAGTTGTGGCCATGGAGTTTCAGGCCAGTAGCGAGGATTTGCAGCGGACAATTCGCGGTCATCCGACTCTGACCGAGGCAGTTCATGAGGCTTCATTATCCGTGGATCGACGTGCAATACATGCAATTAATCGTTGAAATATATAGTTATATTATTGTGTATTTCAAGTGATTTCTGAGGTTTAGAGTGTCTTGGGATCGGGGTTCTAACGGTCTTCTTTCGGGTATGATTGCCGGGTTGTTGCTGAGGAGATCAAGGATGAGATTTGTTGCTTCCCTTATCGGGATTACGCTCCTGTGTGCGCAGGTTATTGCTGACGAACTGGACCTGAGTCTGAACAATGATGCATTGCGCTTGCAGTATGTCTACAAGATGGAATCCTCCGGTTTAAACCTCGATACCGGCTGGTTACATCACTCGGATAATGGCGATATCCTGCATGCGGGTGTTCATCTCGTAGATCTCGCTTCAAGCGGGCGTGACAAGCTCGAGGCCGGTCTCGGTGGCCGGTTTGTCTATACCAATGGCGACCACAGTGATCAGAGCGGGTTTGCCGTACCAATCGGTGGTTTTGTACGCTTTACACCGGAGGCCATCAACCGGCTGTCGGTTGTCGGCAGCCTGTATTACGCCCCGAGCATTCTCGCGATTGGCGACATGGATGAATACCAGGAAGCCTCTTTTCGGGTGAGTTACAGCGTGATACGTGATGCGGATATGTACGTCGGCGCCCGTTATGCCCGAGGGGATTACAAGAAGGGTGTGGCGGATGCACGGTTCGATTCGGGTATGCATATTGGTATGACGCTGCGCTTCTGAAAGTTGCGTGGAAGGACAGGGCGGTAAAATTTTTCATCAGCTGATTTAGGTAAGGGCATGGCTGGTCACAGTAAATGGGCAAATATTCAGCATCGTAAGGGTGCTCAGGATAAAAAACGCGGCAAGCTTTTCACCAAGCTGATTCGCGAGATTACGGTTGCCGCGCGCACCGGCGGCGGAGACATCGATGCAAATCCACGCCTGCGCCTGGCTATTGACAAGGCCAAAGGTCAGAGCATGCCGAAGGATAATATCGAACGTGCAGTCAAGCGTGGTTCGGGTGAACTCGAAGGTATGGATTACGAGGAAATCATCTACGAGGGGTATGGTCCCGGCGGTGTAGCCGTCATGGTTGATTGCCTGACCGACAATCGCAATCGAACGGTTGCCGACGTCCGGCATGCCT
>NZCC01000011.1 GCA_002688175.1 Chromatiales bacterium | reverse complement strand
TGACCATGCCGTACTTGGTCGTGACCGTGCAGCCCTCGACCAGCGGTAGCAGGTCCCGTTGTACACCCTCGCGGGAAACATCGCCGCCCGTCGAGCCAGCCACATCCGAACGCCGTGCCACTTTGTCGAGTTCATCTATGAATACGATGCCGTTTTCTTCAACATTTTTAAGTGCATGGACCTTGATTTCATCTTCATTGATCAGCTGCCCGGCTTCTTCTTCGACCAGCAGCTTGAAAGCATCGGTAACTTTAAGTTTACGGGTCTGTTTCTTTGGGCTCGACAGGTTCTGGAACATGCCCTGTAGTTGGCTGGTCATTTCCTCCATGCCCGGCGGGGCCATGATTTCAACTCCGATTGATGCTGCCTGTACTTCGAATTCGATCTCCTTGTCGTCGAGCTTGCCCTCGCGCAATTTTTTTCGAAACTTTTGCCGTGTCTCGGTCGCAGACGGATTTTCTTCCCCGCCTTCGGGCATCGGCAACAGTGTGTCAAGAATGCGATCCTCGGCAACATCCTCGGCACGATGCCGGACCTTGTCCATTTCGGTCTCACGAGTCAGCGTTATGGATGTGTCCATCAGGTCACGCACGATGCTGTTTACTTCACGACCGACATAGCCGACCTCGGTAAATTTTGTTGCTTCTACCTTGATAAACGGGGCCTTGGCCAGATTGGCCAGGCGTCGGGCAATTTCGGTTTTACCGACACCGGTCGGGCCCATCATCAGAATATTTTTTGGGGTGATCTCATTGCGCAGTAATTCATCGACCTGCATTCGTCGCCAGCGATTGCGCAATGCAATGGCGACGGAACGTTTGGCCTGATCCTGACCGATGATGTGCTTGTCCAGTTCCTGAACAATTTCGCGTGGGGTCATCTGGGACATATTGGTTAGTCTATCTTCAGGGTCTCGAGTACCGTGTTGTTATTGGTATATACGCAAATCGATGCGGCAATTTCGAGTGATTTGCGGACGATGGCTTCGGCATCAAGCTCCGAATTTTCCAGCAGCGCGCGGGCCGCTGCCTGTGCAAACGAGCCACCGGAGCCGATCGCCATCAGGTCATCTTCGGGTTCAATGACGTCACCATTGCCGGTTACGATCAAGGATGTTTCCTTGTCGGCGACCACCAGCAGCGCTTCAAGGCGTCGCAGGCGCCGATCGGTGCGCCAGTCTTTGGCGAGTTCGATTGCGGCACGGGCCAGGTTACCGTATTGCTCAAGCTTGGCCTCGAATAGTTCAAATAAGGTAAATGCATCAGCCGTACCGCCGGCAAATCCAGCTATGACACGGCCTTCGGCGAGGATACGAACTTTGCGGGCGTTGCCCTTCATGATGGTACTGCCCATGCTGACCTGGCCGTCGCCACCGACCGCGACGATGCCGTTGCGCCTGACCGAGACGATCGTTGTGCCTCTGAATTGTTCCATATTGTTATCCTTGTCCGGAGGACGGGAATTGGTGTCAGACACCAACCCCTGTTCCATTTCTTAACGCACCCTATTTTTCGCGCCGGCGTGCGCGTGGATGGGCCTTATCGTATATCTGGGCAAGATGCTGAAAATCAAGGTGGGTGTAAATTTGCGTGGTGCTGATATCGGCGTGGCCAAGCAGTTCCTGAACACCGCGCAGATCCTGGCTGGACTCGAGCATATGGGTGGCGAAGCTGTGGCGGAACAGATGCGGGTATACCCGTTGCGGGATGCCGGCCTTTTTGGCCCAGTGTTTAACCCGGGCTTCGACCGTGCGCGGGCTGATGCGGCGACCGCGGATGCCGACAAACAGGGCTATTTCGTCCTGATTAGCGAGGATGGCCCGCACCCGGATCCAATCCTGCAGAGCGGCACGCGCCTTGCGGCCAACCGGTATCAGGCGCTCTTTGGCGCCTTTACCCGTGACGCGCACGATGTTGTCGCCGAAATTAATGTCCTCGGGGTCCAAGCCGACCAGTTCGGAGAGTCGTAATCCGGACGAATACAGCAGCTCGAGTATCGCGCGGTCACGTTTCGTGACCGGGTCATCGCCGCGGATGTCGAGCAGGCGGCCCATCTGTTCGATATCAAGTGTATTGGGTAATTTACGAGCCGCTTTCGGCGCTGAAACTCCGGCGACCGGGTTTTGTGTCAGCGTATCGTCACTGAGAGTGTCTCCCTCTCGGATCAGGTAATTCATAAAGCTGCGAATGCCGGACAGTCGGCGTTGTATGCTGCGCGGGCTTAAGCCCTGAGCATGACTCTGTGCTGCGAATCGCCGCAGGTGGTGAATATTCAGATCCTTCCAGCGCTCGATATCATTGTTGTCACAGAATTCCCGAAAGCAAGTCAGATCGCGACAATAGCTTTTTGTCGTATGCGCAGACAGGCGCCGCTCCAGCTCAAGATGCTGAAGAAACCGCTCGACGAGATGCCATTGTCGGTCATGCATGCAGATGGAGGTGCCAGCGCAGATAGCACCTGTAACCGTTTACCTGGCCAGGGCCGCGGCGACCAGTTCTCCGATTCGGGTCAGAAAATCTATGCTTTTGCCCGGGTGAAAATGATCTGGGTCACGGCAGCCGATGGCCAGAAAGCCAACTGCAGCATTTTCACCCAGCGGGATCAGGGCGACTGAGCCAACTTCAATGTCTGCTTCACCGAACAGGAAGTTACGTTGTGTGTCACGGACAGTGCCACCGCGTGCCTGGCTGGCTTGCAGGAATGTTTTGAAAGGTCCCATAGAGGGATCTTTACGGCTGATTCGTCGTAAGAACTGGCCGTCAACGCTTTCTACAGATTCTTTACTAAATAACACCAGAACCGGGCGGTCTGCGCTGAATGTTGTAAGGAGTTGATCTTCAAGTGTGGCGATCACTGCCTCGTATTCACCGGCTTGTATCAGCAGAATGGCAAGTTCATGAATATTATTCGCAATTTCGTCATTGCTGTGTGCGACCTGCATGAAGTCGCGTAACTTGGTTTCGATCTGCTCATTGCGCCCGCGCAGTACGGACACCTGTCGTTCGACCAGTGAGATGGCTGCACCACCAGTGCTGTGTGGCAGTTTCAGATCAGCCAGCAGATCGCTGTTGCGAATAAAAAATTCTGGATTAGCCTGCAGGTATTCTGCGATGGCCTCATCGTTGTGTTCGACAGGCGTAGATTCAGCTTGTTCGACAGTATTCATATGATAATTGTGCCCTCGAAAACGGTAACTGCTTCTCCGGTTAGCCAGACAGGCGAACCCGGACCGTCCCATTTTACAGTGACGCATCCACCGGGAAGTTCGACTTCAACTACAGAATTGAGCTTACTGACACTTTGAGCGACAACAACTGCGGCACAAGCCCCGGTTCCACAACCCCTTGTCTCCCCGACTCCGCGCTCGAAAACCCGTAATCGAATGCGGTCAGCAGCGACAACCTGCATGAAACCAATGTTAGCACGGTTTGGAAATTGCGCGTGGCTTTCAAGTAGCGGCCCGAGCGTTTTGACAGGTGCTTCATCGATGTCGTCAACGAAAATAACGGCGTGCGGATTGCCAATCGACACGATGTGGATATCAATGCTCTGATCCCCTGCAACGATCAGGTAGGGCGGTCCGCTTCCTGCAGCGTTAAACGGCAGGGATTCAGGCTTAAAGTCAGGCTCACCGAGTTCGACCGATACGTCACCATTGTCTTCCAGAAGCGCACGAGTCAGGCCGCCCGGGTGCTCGAGAACCAGTTTTTGGCCTGCTTCAGTACCGATCAGGCGTGCAATACATCGAGCGCCGTTACCGCACTGTTCGACCTCGTTACCGTCCGCGTTGTAAATTCGGTAGAACACGTCGCCCTGATCTGTTTTTGGTGGCTCGAGCCACAGCAACTGATCGAACCCAATGCCGGTCTGCCGGTCGCCGAGATGACGGATTGTTTCACCCGGCAGTTGTATTCCACCCTGGGTATGGATGATGACAAAGTCATTACCAAGGCCATGCATTTTTGTGAATGGAATACGCATCTGAGTGTGCCGGTCACCGGGTTTAAGGATGTTGCGATTATATCGCCACAGTGGATTTTAGCTGCTGGTCTATTGTTAAATGTATTGTTAAGTTTAGCGACCTGATTTGCAGGGTAAAAGGATAATAAAAATGCGTCATATCATGGTTTTGAACTCCAAAGGTGGCTGTGGCAAGAGTACGATTGCGACCAACTTGGCCAGCTACTATGCGGCTGAGGGCAAACGAGTGGCCCTGGTCGACTATGATCCGCAGGCCTCCAGCCTTGACTGGCTGGACAGACGGCCGGAAAGCCGGGCCAAGATCATTGGCATCAATGGTGCCCGGGACGGTTTGACCCACCTGCCCCGGAATGCCGAGATCGTCATCGAAGATGCTCCGGCTCGCTCGCACGGTACTGAGTTGACGGCCCTGGTGCGCCGTGCCGAGACGCTTATTGTGCCGGTTCTGCCATCTGCGATTGATATGCAGGCATCAACAAAATTTCTCGAGGAACTGGCAAAAGTAGGCAAGGTCAAGCGGAAAAAGGTCAAAATTGCCGTCGTTGCGAACCGGGTTCGTGAGTCTACGATCATTTTTGATCAACTGGATGAGTATCTCGAAGGCTTGAAGATGCCGTATGTTGCGACATTCCGTGAGGCTCAGAATTATATTCGGGCTTATATACGCGGGCTTGGGATCTTCGAGCTACCGGAATATCTGGCCTGGCCGGATTGGGAGCAATGGGCTCCGCTCATCGAGTGGTTGCAGAGCCGCAGATCCCGGCCCTAAGTCTTTCAGCAGGGTCTTTCAGCAGGCAAGTTATCGAAGTTTCAGGGGCCGGTATTTTCCAGGCGCGGGATATGGGGTGAGCCCACGGTGCTTAGCGTCAGGCCTTTGGCGAAAGCTGTTGTTGCGGCTGCAGTTTCGTCGAGCTTAAGCATGAGCTGGCCGAGTTCCTGGTATGCGGCTGGTGTAGCTGCAATCGCAAGGCTTGATTCGATATAGCTGCGGGCTTTGCCCCAGAGCTCGTTACGGACGCAGACGCGCCCGGCCGCCAGCAGAATGACCGGGTCTTCAGGATATTGATTAAGCCACTTTTCAGTTTGGCGTAGCTGCCCGTTTTTCTCGGCCAGTTTCAGTTTTCCGTAGATCGCCACGAGCTCGTTGTCCCAGTCGGTTTTCAGTGTCCTGCAGATTGCGGTTGCGGCAAGTTCATTATTGTTGCTTGCGACCAGCGCCTGAATTCGTGCACGGAGCAAACGCTCATGCTTGCGAAGCGCTCTTGGCAGTTGGTTCCAGTAAGCATCGATTGAATCCAGATCAAGGTTTGGTGCAGCAAGCTCGGCCTGGAATGATTCGATTGTCCAATCGTCAAGTGTGCGTGCCGGGATATTTTTTGCCCGACGTAACTGGGGCAACAGGTCGGTCAGCGCATGCCAGTCATGTTCAATATGCAGGAGTTCACCCAGCAGTTTAAGTGCCTGTGGATGATTTGGCTGGCTATCACGAATTTGTGCCAGATTCTTGCGTGCCGCCGGGTATTCACCGGCAGCTATCTGCAGTTCGGCCTGGGTCAGCAGCACGGCGTTAGTGGTATCACTATCACTGTCCTGAGCCATCTTGAGCCAACCATCACGGCGCTGGCGGTCTCCCTGGGCCTGGGCGGCACGGGCAGCGGTCAGGTAGTTCAGCAATGGCGTCTCGCTGTCTGCAGCACCCTTGGTCAGCAGACGTTCACCACGCGCAAGTTTGCCCTCCGACAGTGCGATAAAGCCTTTTGTAATACGCTGACTGGCACGTTGGGCCCGGGCCCGGGCTGCCATCTCGCCGAGTTCGCGCGGTGCCCGCCAGATTCGGATCAGAGAGCGGACGGCGAGGTAAGCAAGAAAGGTAACAAAGATCAGTACCGGTACCGACATCTCGACGGTATAGCCATGAAAATTTATCAGCACATACCCGTTATGCACCTGAAGGAAATGTGCGGCAATCGAACCGGTGAGCAGGATCAGGACAAGGATCAGGCCGAACTTCATGGGGCGGCCGCCTCATCGCCAAGATTTAGCAGCAGGTTCAGTGAACCGGAGATATCTGGTAATTCTTCCGGTAGCCTGGCCTCAGCCAGCCTGTTGATGGTCGCCCGGGCAGTCTGGACCGATTGCGAGTTGCTGTCGAAATATTGCTCTAGCCGACCGGCGACAGCCTGCAGCGAAGTTCGGTACAAGTTGCCTTCGTTGCGAATTACGGCAAGACGCGCGATTTGCAGTTCGATATCAAGGCTGCGGATCAACATGGCCTCTTCAGCTGCGGACATCAACGGGGTGATCGTTTCATCACTGCGCCTGACACTGATGATGCTCGATAGTGCATCGATGATGACACGCCAGGCCCGCTGCCAGCCGGTCTCTGTTCCCTTGTTTATTTCTGCTGAGAAGTGAGCCGGGGATTTGTGTGACAGTGGCAGCGTGTGTAGTGATTGTCCCAGGCTGCCAAGCTCCAGCACGATGCCCTCGGCATCCGGTTGTGGCACAGCCTTGAGGGCAGTACGTTCGTCACTGATTTTAGCCCGTACGCGCGTCAGACCGGGATCGCCCAGATCCTTGATTTTTGTGTCGGCCAGCTCGAGTGCGCGCAATGAAATATCGACATTACCCTCCAGTATCAATTGAGCATTGGCGATCCTCAGGAAATACTCCGCTTCGGCCAGCAGCCATGCAGAGCGGGCCCCCTCCGCAACACCCGGGATCTTGTCGAGAGTGTTTTCAATACGGGTCATGCGCGCCGGTAACTCTTCTAGTTGACGTTCGATGCGCTTTGTCAGTGCGATGACGTTGTCATCAAGTTTTTGATCTGCGGAAATAAGATCCTTAATGTTGTTGGTCACATGTCCCAGTTCTGTACCGCGGGTTGTGAGTTCATGCTGTGTATTTGCGAACTGTTCGTTTAGTAATTGTTGTTCACGTTGTTTATTCCACAGATAGCCTCCACCGGAGGCTGTCAGTAATGCGATGAGCAGGGCGACTAAGCCTGGCCACGCAACAGGCCGCCCAGTTGCCGCAGTGTCGGTTGCCGGCACATCGTCTGCTGCGGTTCTGTCGGCAGACTCCGCAGTGGATTCGGTAGCAGGTGTCACATCGGTCGGTGACGAGGGACCCTGGTTGGTTGCCGAATCGTCGTGCGATCCGTCTTTGGTCTTATCACTCATATATCTATTATCGGAGTACCGGGCCGGACGGACAACCTGAATTCACAGATTTCAGGCACGTTTCTTTACACAGGCCTTGACTGCCGTTACATGGCGTCGACTAACCGGTAGTGGTTCGGCACAATCACGAAGCCAGACCTCGTATTGACCTTCCGGCGTTTTTTCCATGCGCTCGACCCATGTCAATGCCACAAGTGCGTTGCGGTGGATGCGAATGAAATGGTTGGTAAATTCCCGGGCGAGCTCTTTAAGCGGTTCATCGATCAGGTCTTCGCCGTGTACATGACGTACCGTGATGTATTTCTGGTCAGCCTGGAAGTACATGACATCCTCGATTGGAATCAGGTGCAAGTTGGTTCCGTGGCGCGCGCAGATATTGTTGCGGGTGGACGGTTGCTGCGGATTGTTGCCGAGTGCCTCGATTTGCGGACGAGCGAGTTGTGCGGCGAAACCCAACGCCCGTTCGAGCTTTTCACGTCGTACCGGCTTGAGCAGGTAACCAATGGCATGCGTGTCGAAGGCCTCAATCGCATAGCTGTCGAAGGCGGTGGTAAAGATAACGGCTGGGCTGTCGTCGAGCGTGGAGAGATGTCGTGCGGTTTCGATACCGTCCATATCCGGCATGCGAATATCGAGCAGGATGATATCAGGAGATTCGGCCAGGCTTATTTGCAATGCCTCATTGCCGTTGGCCGCTTCACCAATGACCTCATAGCCGGTCAGTTCGTCAAGCAACCGCCGCATGCGTGAGCGAGCCGGGGCTTCATCGTCTGCAATCAGGACTTTGGTAGTCATTCTTTTACCGGGAAAGCAATGCTGACCTGATAATGCGTCTGATCTATGGCCCGTGACAAGCTTGCAGATGAGCCGAATGCCAGCTCCAGTCGTTCGCGGATATTCTCCAGGGCGATCTGGTTGCCTGCCTCGGACTTGTATTTATTTATTGGCAGCGGGTTACGGACCGACAAGTAAACCATTTTGCCTTTGCTGCGGCCCTCAATCTCAATGACCCCTTTGTCGGGTAGCGGCTCGATGCCGTGATAGATGGCATTCTCAAGCAGGGGTTGCAGTGTCAGGCTCGGGATGCGTGCCTGTTGCGGAAGATCGTCAAGTTGCCACTTGACGACCAGCCTGTCACCAAGGCGCTGTTGCTCCATTTCCTGATAGACGCGGGTAACTCCGAGCTCTTGTGTCAGCGGTACCAATTTCTTCGAGTCGGCCAGAGAGGCACGGAACAGATCGGATAGGTTTACGACGGCAGCTTCGGCCGCCTTTGGATTGGTACGCGTCAATTCTGCAATGGTGTTCATGCTGTTGAACAGAAAATGTGGTCGAATTCTGGCCTGTAGCGCATGAATGCGGGTCCTTGCTTCACTTTCGACGTTGCGGTGCCATTGATGTGAGACATAAAAATAGCGTAATACCAGGCCGGTCATGATAGAGCCGATGACGACATTGCTTGACAGGAAGTACCAGTGGTTCTGAGGGAACCAGGTGTTTGGAACCGCCATCTCCGGTGTTGAGTAAAGGGTACCGAGCCAGTAGATGATTTCTGAAACTATAATGATGATGGTAATGACCGCTGCGAAAGTAAGGACGCTCGCCCTGACTACGGAGAAACGATTCAGCCAGGTACGCAGCAGGCACAATGTTGTGGTGATAGCGAGACTGGTCCAGACGAGTAGTAGCGAGGTTTTGGCCAGGTCTGTGAAGAACATGCTCCATTCGGTCAGGCGTGCCAGAGTGAGTGCTATGGCGGTCAGAGCAGCGATCAGTACCACGCCGAACACAATCGGGGATGAGCAGAAATTCGGCAGGTACGCGGGTTGCCGGGCATCGTCGCCAGAGTTATCCCCAGGGTTATCACCGACAGGTTCACCATCGGTCCGGCTATCGGGTTGGCGGGTCACCTTACTATACGAATCGGGTCGTCAGGATGATGTCACGTCAGTCACACCATTCATTGACGAGTTTCTGTGCTTCGGCGCGTTCATTATCGAGTTCTTCGTCGGTCAGATATTCGCGCTCGCCGTTTTCAAGTGGTCGGTACAGGCGTCTGGCTGAGTTGTAAGTCAATAGACGGGTCTTGGCCTTGGCGCAGTTATCGGCACGAATCGACTGATCTTTCTCAGCCTGGGTTTTATCTTCGGCAGCCTGTTCTGCCTCATGTTGTTTGCGGGTGGCGACTGCTGCATTCCGTTCGGAGGTTGCCTTGGTGCGGTCAGCCAGCGCCTGCCGGTTTGTTTGCCGGATCTTGATGGATGTGCGTTCGACATCAACCCCGCTCGGGGGCTGTGCACTAAAGTGAGTTACATCGTCAGCATCAATCCATTTGTAAATTACCTGGGCAGCGCTATTTGACATAACGCACAGGGATACTATGCCGGTGAGCAATATTATCGCTCTCATTAATAGCGCTCCTTCCGCGAAACTACGGAGAAAGAATCCGCAAAACTCTTGGAATTATGCCATTTTTGACCCTATGGCATGCGGAACCTGGTCACAATGCTGGGGCCAAAATGCTGGGAGTAAATAAGTTGCTGGACAGGGAGCGGGCATCAAACAGGGATCAGGAATTGTGCCTGGCCTGGCCGTTGCATCAAAACCAGGCTCAAAGGCCAGACCTTCGGGTCTGGCCAACCCTACTCAGGGGCGCGGGTAAATTCGGGGTAGGCCTCAAGGCCACACTCACCGATGTCAACACCCTCATATTCCACTTCTTCCGGGACACGAACCCCGACGATCGCTTTGATCCCGAGCCAGGTGAGCAGACTCATCGTGAATACCCAGGTAAAGATTACTGCGATACCGGTCAATTGAGTGAACAGGTTCGCGTCCGGATTCGTCAGGCAGACGGCCAGCAATCCCCAAATACCAGCAACCCCATGCACCGAAATCGCGCCTACGGGGTCATCGATCTTGAACCACCGGTCCATGAAGATAATGGCGGGTACCACGAGCAGGCCGCCAATTGCACCGATAGCGGTGGCAATCAGCGGTGTCGGTGTTAACGGTTCGGCAGTGATCGCGACCAGTCCGGCCAGGGCGCCGTTGAGCGCCATGGTCAGGTCGGCTTTGCCAAACCAGGTGCGGGCCAGTAACAGGGCAGCGATCAATCCGCCGGCGGCCGCTATGTTCGTGTTGACGAACACCAGTGCGACAGCATTGGCCTCGCCCACGTCAGAAAGTTTGAGTTCCGATCCGCCGTTGAAGCCAAACCAGCCGAGCCACAGGATCAGCATGCCGAGGGTAGCCAGCGGCAGGTTGGCGCCCGGAATCGCAAAGATCTGGCCCTGTGGTCCGTACTTGCCTTTGCGCGGCCCAAGCACGAGGACGCCGGCAATGGCAGCCGCGGCACCGCACATGTGCACAACACCTGAACCGGCAAAGTCCAAAAACCCCATAGCGTCGAGAAAACCGCCACCCCATTTCCAGAAACCCTGCATGGGGTAGATGAACCCTGTCAGGATGATGGCAAAGGCGAAAAACGACCACAGCTTCATGCGCTCGGCAACCGCACCGGACACGATCGACATTGCTGTTGCGACGAACACGACCTGAAAGAAGAAATCCGACAGGTTTGAGTAGTAGGCATCGCCCGCCAGAACTGCTTCAGCAGAGTTATCGCTGCCGCTGAGCATGCTGAAGCCCGGCAGGAATGCACCGGCAAAATTCTCACCTGGGTACATGATGCCGTAGCCGCACAACATGTACATGATGCAGGCGATTGCATACAGGCCAACATTCTTGGTCAGAATCTCGGCGGTATTCTTGGCACGAACCAGTCCGGCTTCGAGCATCGTGAAGCCGGCTGCCATCCACATGACCAATGCGCCGCAGACAAGAAAGTAAAAAGTATCCAGTGCATAGCTCAGTTCAGCTAGTTGTGATTCCATTCTGCAGTTCTCCGATAATTATTTATTGGCGCTGTCAAACAGCTTCTGTACCGATTTCACCGGTCCGGATGCGAATGATTTGTTCCAGTGAAGTGACAAAAATTTTCCCGTCACCAATTTTTCCGGTCCGGGCCGTGTTGATAATTGCCTCGATAACCTGCTCGGCGATGCCGTCGTCGACGGCCATTTCAATCTTGGTTTTTGGCAGGAAGTCGACGACATATTCGGCACCACGGTACAGCTCAGTGTGGCCACGTTGACGGCCAAAGCCTTTGACTTCCGTCACCGTGATGCCCTGGAGGCCCATATCTGAGACAGCCTGGCGGACATCATCCAGCTTGAAGGGCTTGATGATGGCAGTGATTAATTTCATTTAGGATTCCCCGGCGGAATTTTTTGGATAGACCGTTTAATTCTTCGGTAAATTGATTGCGAAGCCCTTGGTGAAACCGAGGGTCAGGTAAGTGTCGTCTTCGGTACCCTTCGTCGGCAGGTCGTCACCGCGAAAAATTATTGCCAGTGACCAGTCGAACAGGTCCGTGTCAGCAACAGTGAGTGTGTCGCCATAGCCGAGTTCGATATACGAGCCTTCAAAATCTCGCGAGTAGCCGCCGATCAGTCCGTAAAAATTCTGGTACTCGGCCTTGCCGGCGAGAAACAGGTAGTCCTGACTCGGGCCGTTGGAGTTTTCATATTTACCGATCGCTGCTTCGACGCTAAAGAATTTCCAGCTGCCGTTCAGGTTGATCTCAAGGTAGGTGTCATCGTAATCATCCGTGTAGAAATATCCCGTCGCACCGATGCCGTACCCAAATTTTTTAAAGGTGCCGTTGTAGCCACCATAGAGGTCATATTCGAGACCAGGGCTAACGCTGGCCGCCCAGGTACCGAGGTAGAAACCACCTTCTTCCAGGTCGAGACCGGCGTTGGCTGATGAAGTGTCCTGAAGAATACCGCGGAACACGTAGTCACTGTTCCAGCCGATATTGGCACTCAAATCTGCTGCCTGTAAGGGAGTCCCTGCGGCGCAAAGGGCGATGGCTACTGCAATTATTTGTTTATACACTTTTTGTACCTTTATGGAGGTTGAGAATATTGGGTGCCAGTGTCACTATTTCGACACGCTTCAGATAAGTCTTAGCAGAATTCGTGCCAAGTATTAAAATGGCAGAAAATTCAATTGCTTATGAAATATGTAAGGTATTTGAAGTTGGTGGTATGCACTGTTTTAGTGCGTAATTTTTGTGAGAATGCGCGCCTCAGGTGCGTAGACTCCAGATAAACAGACAGGGCGCCTGGGCGTGCGTCGCAAATGGAGTAATCGTGGATACTAATTTCGTCAGCGAATTGGCCCGCAAGCTAGCCAGAGCAGTACCGGATGTCGGTGGTGATCTGGACACCATGCGTGGAGATCTTGAGAAAAATTTTCAAAGCCTGCTATCCGGCGCCTTCGACCGCATGGAGTTGGTGACTCGTGAAGAGTTCGACGTGCAACGCCGGGTGCTGGAACGCACCCGTGAGAAACTCACCCGTCTCGAGGTACAGATTACTGCGCTAGAGCAGCAGTCCGTTGCTGACAGCCTGAGCAAAAACAAGCCGAAAAACAAACGCGACTGATCCCCTGCGTGTACCCGGGCATGTCTTTGGCGACGGTTTGCACGCGCGCCCAGTTGGGCATCGATGCACCGTTGGTTACCTGTGAGGTTCGGGTTGCAGGTGGTTTGCCGCGACTGAGGATCGTTGGTTTGGTAGAGACAGCCGTCAAGGAAAGCCGCGAACGTGTCAAAGCTGCGATTCGACAGTCCGGTTACGAGTTTCCCGACGGGCGTATCACGGTCAATCTGGCGCCGGCAGATTTGCCCAAAGGGAGCGGTCGGTTCGACCTGGCGATTGCGATCGGTATTCTTGCGGCCTCCGGCCAGATTCCACTCGAACGACTGGCAGGCCTCGAGTTATATGGTGAATTATCCTTAACCGGGTCGATCAGATCAGTGACCGGCCTGTTGCCGGCACTGACGCGAGCACGAGACGCCGGGTGCAGCTGCATCGTACCCGCTGCCTGCCGCATGGAGGCGGGGCTGCTGCATGACGTTGAGACACTGTTAGCCGCTCACCTGGTCAGTGTGGTGGACCATCTGTCCGGTACTGCTGCATTGCCAGGCTGTCCACAGGTTGACTGGCCGGTTGATACTGCGCCGGCGTATGACCTTGCCGATCTGAACGGTCAGGCGGTGGCCCGCCGGGCACTGGAAATCACCGCGGCCGGCGGGCATCACCTGTTGATGATCGGTCCCCCGGGCACGGGTAAAACCATGTTTGCGCAGCGCTTGCCGGGCCTGTTGCCGCCCATGACGGATGATGAAGTGGTCGAATTGCTGGTGCTGCATTCACTGACCAGGTCCGGATCCGGTCCGCTGACCCGGCGACGCTCATTTCGTAGCCCGCATCACACGGCATCGCCGGTGGCCCTCGTCGGCGGAGGTCGGCCACTGCGCCCCGGCGAGATTTCACTCGCTCATCACGGGGTGTTATTTCTCGATGAGTTGCCCGAGTTCGCCCGGCCGGCGCTTGAGGCCCTGCGTGAGCCGCTGGAATGCGGGACCATCAGTATCGCGCGCGCGGAGCAGACGGCGGTATTTCCGGCCCGGTTCCAGCTCATTGCTGCCATGAATCCGTGTCCCTGTGGCTTTACCGGTGATCCAAAAAAATTGTGCCGGTGTACGTCCGGGCAGATACAACGCTATCAGCAACGGGTGTCGGGGCCGTTTCTCGATCGGCTTGATATCCGCATTGAACTCGACCGATCGGGTCTGTCGCTTGACCACCTGATTGGCGGTACCGCCAGTTTGCAGGCAGGCTCTGCAGGAAATGAAACGACGCAAACGGTACGTGAGCGTGTGTGCCGGGCCATTGATCTGCAATTGGATCGGGCTGGAATGCAAAACGCACGTCTTGCTTCTGCTGCCAATCATCACTGGTTCCGGCCCGATGCAAAAGGTTGTAAGTTAATGGAGGCGGCAGCGAAGCAGTTCGGACTGTCGGCCCGCGCCTGTGATCGTTGTCTGCGCGTTGCCCGGACGATTGCAGATCTGGATGCAGCGGACACGGTGCGCACGGAGCATGTTGCCGAAGCACTGTCACTCAGAAAAGAGTAAGCCATACGGTCGTAGAGCAGTTTTATAGCCGCGATTTGATCAGACCATGCACGTGGCATGCGCCGCCCTGTTGTGACGGCGAACAGACTGCGTACAGTTCAGGACTGAAAGTCGGCAGACAGATGCCGTGGAGAAGCAAAGTCCCGGATGCCGGCTAATTCTCTCAGTGCGGCCAGGTTACGGATCGATACGAGGCTGCGCTCGTCACGGTGAATCAGTTCACTTTCTTCAAGTTGACGGAAACTGCGACTGACGGTTTCTTTTTTCAGGCCAAGAAAATCGGCAATGTCCTCGCGGCCCATCGGTAATGCAACCTGGTTAAGACGCCCGTCCTGATCATCCACAATATTTTCGCAGACCCGGTGCCAATAGCGCAGGTACAGCAGGAACACGGCCAGTCGCTCAACGGCGGTACGTTGGCCGAGGCTATAGACAAGATCATATGCGTCCTCGAGTACCCGGTGCAGCATATTCAGATAGGTTCGTTCGACCGCAGGGTCATTGGCGAGTCGTTCCATCAGTGCGGTCCGCGAGCAGACCGCAACCCGGGTCTTCACAACGGCTTCAACCGTGAAGAAATAATCGTCTGTTGATGTCAGTCCAACGAAATTGTTGCGGACCAGGAAACTGAGAATCTGTCTCCGGCCGTCACTGCCGGTGCGATGGACCATGACCATACCGTTGAGAATATTGAAAACCCGGTCGGCTTTGGCGCCGGCATGTATGAGCACTTCACCCGGATCCAAATCGAGCACGGGGGCCTCATCGAATATGTCGAGGAACAGATCATGCGAGCCAGGCGTCAGATTCATCGGCAAAGCATGACCGCGCGAGGTGAAACACGCAACTGACTTTTTTGCCAAGGTTGGACGCTTGATGCGGAGAGGATTAGAATGCGCCCCCAAATCAGAAAGCGCCCGTAGCTCAGCTGGATAGAGCGTTCGCCTCCGGAGCGAAAGGCCAGGGGTTCGAATCCCTTCGGGCGCGCCATAACTTCTCGATACTTAAGAGAATTATGATGCCTGGGCATTGGGGGTTAATTGTTCAGTGATTCATTTGCAAGAGTGGACGATCGAAGAGCATAAAAATAGAGGAATAAAATGGCAGGAAACGGCTCAATAACGGACATTCACATGTCTTATTTTTCTTGAATGATTCCGAGTCTGTAGGAATCTACGATGCCAATGAGCCAAACTGCGCCGAAAATAAGCGCCGCGAAATTTAATGTTAAATCTTCCGCGCCTCTGGTGGGTATTGATGCTAGTTCTGCAATGGTCGCTGCTTCGACAGAAATCTCCCCACTATTAATTTTATCGGCGATAATTAACGCCTGATTTAATGCTTTGGCGATAATCACAGACAGGGCTGCAATAGCTGAAAGCAACAAAACTGAGCCACGGCGATACTGCTGCAGGAACATGTGTCCGCTGCCGGGGAAAACCAGGCCGGATAGAAGCGCCGCCTTTATCGATTTTTTCATTGGGGCATGTGATCTATCGCTGACAGAAAATTGAACGCTGTAACGAATTCGTATGGAATACTTTTAAGTTCCCTGACAGTAAGATCAGTATACGGGTAGTTTTCGTTACGCTGGATCGGAGCAATCTTGTGATCTTGTTTTTACTCGAAGGTCACACGAAGAATTTGCTCACCAAGGCACCGTCCGTTCAGCGCATGAAGGGCCGCACCGGTCTCCTGTTCATCCAGATGCACATATCCGAAGCCCCCGCAGCGTCCCGTCATTATGTCGGTAGCCAAGCTGACAGATCTGACAGCACCAAACTCCGAGAACAACGTATTCAAACTTTCCTTGGTCGTACCCGAGGATGAATTCTGCACCATCATTTTAGTCATGAATTTCTCTTATTCCTTGGAATTTAAAAATTAAAGCTGCTTTGCCGAATCCAACAACGGCACGGACTCCGATCAAATCAGGCGTACAGTTCAAACTCTAAGTTTCCTTCGGTATTAACCGAGTCTCTCGAGACTATAGACTTTTAACGGTCCTGAGCACTTGCCGACTTTTCTTCAGCGATTTCGAGACTTCGCAGCTTCCTTCCTGGATTTCTTCACCGCCTTCCGTTCTTTCGGAGTCAGGGTCGGTTTCTTCTTGACTTCCTTATTTGATTTACGTTCTTTGGACATGCTGTTCGCTCCGTATCTGGGTCACTTCAGATACATTCTACAGCAGCATGACAAATAGTTGCTTTGGGTCATCAGCGTAACTCCAGCCGCAAAGGCTCTGGCCGTCCGCTCTGCGCTCCAAACCGGCCACACAGACCAGGATTTTCGATTTTCCAGGTTGAACGGCAGGTTTTGCGCGAATTCTGTTGAAAAACTCTATTGAAAGTGGGACCTGATACTGCTTTACTCAGTCTGAAGTGGCATCAGGAGAACATCAGGATGA